>NZ_JANXSO010000131.1 GCF_025352645.1 Iodobacter sp.
CGCTAGAAGTCATCGAAAAAGCCGCTAACACCGGCAAAATTGGCGATGGCAAAATTTTTGTATTTGATCTGCAGCACGTGGTGCGGATTAGAACGGGTGAAATTGGCGAAGCAGCCATCTAATAAAAACCGCAGGAGAGAGACGATGAAAAAAATATTTGCGGCACTCACCCTCAGTGCGACAGCAGCTCAAGGCTTTGCTGCTGAAGTGGCGGCTTCTGCCCCCGTCGCTATCGTAGATACCATTAATAAAGGCGATAACGCGTGGATGTTTATCTCCACAGCTTTGGTTATTTTGATGTCTATTCCTGGCCTTGCCCTATTTTATGGTGGCTTGGTTCGCTCTAAAAATATGTTATCGGTGCTGATGCAGGTGTTTTCTGTGTTTGCAATGATCTCCGTGTTGTGGGTGGTGTATGGCTACTCACTGGCGTTTACCGAGGGCAATGCTTTCTTTGGCTCCTTTAGCAAAGTCATGCTCAAAGGCGTGACTCCTGATTCGATTGCGGCCACCTTTAGCAAGGGCGTGGGGATTTCTGAGCTGATTTACATCGTGTTTCAAGGCGCATTTGCGGCGATTACCTGCTGCCTGATTGTGGGCGCGTTTGCTGAACGGGTGAAATTTGCGGCGGTGATGGCATTTTGCGCGATCTGGTTTACCTTCTCCTATCTGCCAATGGCCCATATGGTTTGGTATTGGACTGGGCCTGATGCTTATCTAACCCAAGCCGCTGCCGACGCGGTCACGGCCACAGCGGGTTTTCTTTTTCAAAAAGGTGCACTTGATTTTGCTGGCGGCACGGTGGTGCATATCAATGCCGCCGTTGCAGGTTTGATTGGTGCAATTATGGTTGGTAAACGTATTGGTTTTGGCCGTGAAGCCATGACGCCACACAGCTTAACCATGACCATGATTGGTGCTTCATTGCTGTGGTTTGGTTGGTTTGGCTTTAATGCGGGCTCTGCTTTAGAAGCTAATGGCGTGGCGGCGCTGGCCTTTATTAATACTTGGTTGGCCACTGCTGCGGCGACGATGTCTTGGCTATTGGCCGAATGGATGCTCAAAGGCAAGCCTTCGCTGCTAGGCGCGGCATCAGGAGCGGTTGCTGGTTTGGTAGCCATTACACCTGCTTGCGGCTTTGTGGGTGTAGGCGGTGCTTTGGTGATCGGCTTGCTGGCTGGTGTGGTTTGCCTGTGGGGTGTGCATGGTTTAAAACGCATGATGGGTGCGGATGATGCCTTGGATGTATTTGGTGTGCATGGCGTAGGTGGAATCTTAGGTGCAATGCTAACCGCTGTGTTTGCTTCGCCAGCGTTGGGTGGGGTGGGGATTTGGGATTATGTGGCGAATAAAGTTGCTGCTGATTATTCTATTTTGGCCCAACTTAAAATTCAGGCGATTGGTGTGGGAACAACGCTGATTTGGTCAGCTGTAGTGTCTATCGTTGCTTTCAAACTGGTTGATTTGTTAATTGGCTTGCGTGTTCCTGAAGAAGAAGAGCGCGAAGGTTTAGATTTAACAAGTCATGGTGAAAAAGCATACAACTTTTAACAATCATTAAAACTATTCCGGGGAATTAATATCGTGTTATTCTCCGGAATGTAGTATCAGTATGCTTTTATGTATTAAGGTTTGTATCAAGCCACTAATTATCTCTCCTAAGGGTGATTCGGTTTGTTTAATACAAAGCATTCTGTGAAAAGCCCGCCGAGCAATTGGCGGGCTTTTCTACGTGCACTCATTATTGATGCTAAGGTGTTTTGCTTAAGGGTAATGACTGGGGTGATTTAATTGTTGGTGGGCTAAATAAAAATTTAGTGTTGCGTATAAACTTGTTTAATATCAGTTGCTTATATTTGTTGTATTGTTTTTTGCTCTGTGGCCATTTGTTTTCGGTATTTATACATTGCTTATTTTTTGTGGGTGAAAGTTGCACCTATTTGATGCGCGCTTCTCAGTGTTGTTTTTGCTATAAGCGTATTCTTGCTATCGCCTAAATGGTGGCGTGTACAATTTGTTTTTTATGCAAAATATTGATTGCTCTGTTGATATGCATATTTGGTTTTATATTTGACTGAGCCATCATTAATCCAATGCCGTTCAGGCTGTTTTCCTTACAAAAACGCTGCTGATTATGTCTATTGCTCTAATAAACTAGGTAAATCATTTTTTAGAACCATACAACGTGCAGAATGGCTGAAATCCAATACTATTAACTTAAGCAATATGCCATTCGTAGGGTGGGTGCAAGCCCATATGCGCTAACTAAAGTTACATAGAGCCTGAACTGTGCATGAAATGGCGCTAAACCTTGAACCACAGAGGAAAAGCAGAGCACAGAGGACACAGAAAAAAGCACAAAACAGGGCTTTATTTTCTCTGTGGGTCTCTGTGGTTTAAGATTTAACCAGCTGATTCATATCATTATTTTTTTGCTTAGCGCACATGGGGTTGCACTCGCCTTACGATATTGATAATGAGTTTAAGTAAGAAACGGGGTATTTAATGCCCTGCTATTTTGCTTTTAATTGCCGCAATTCTGGCTTGTTTGATTTTTTCAGGAATCTGAGCTTTATCAGTACAGCTGAGGGCAATTTCACCGCTGTTTACCGTGTTGGCTGCAGCCAGTAGCTTGAGTAAGTGATCGGCTTGTGGGTAGTCGCAGTTTTCAAAACGGGTACGCCCACGTGCATCGGCAAGGCAGGCATTAAGCATCTCTTTAAAGCGTTCTGGCTTTCTGAAGGCATCGCAGCGCTGAAATACTTCTAGCACCGTAGCAGGGCGCAGCTGCAATGCCGTGTGGACATGAGTGTGCTCACGGCAAACTATTCTCGCTAAATCTCGGCAATCGCTGGGTACGCGTAGTCTTTCGCATAGGGCTTCAACCAGTGCCACACCGCGTGCTTCGTGGCCGATATGCCTTGGCAAAATATCGGCTGGCGTGATCGCCTTACCCAAATCATGGCAAAGTGCGGCAAAGCGGGTGGTGAGCGGCCAGTTTTGTGCGGCGCTGTAATCCAGCACCATCATGACATGTACGCCGGTATCCACCTCAGGATGATAGTCGGCACGCTGCGGCACGCCCCAGAGTGCGTCGATTTCTGGTGCAATACGTGCCAGTGCACCGCAGCGGCGCAGCATTGCAAACATCTTAGATGGCGTGTTTTCCATCAGCCCTTTGGCAAATTCCTGCCAAACTCTTTCTGCTACCAGATGATCTACTTCGCCACTGGCTACCATGCCTTGCATCAAGATGAGCGTTTCTGGCGCCACATCAAAGCCAAAACGTGCAGCAAAGCGTGCGAGGCGCAAAATACGTACTGGGTCTTCATTAAAGGCGGGGGAGACATGGCGTAATAGTTTAGCTTTAAGATCAGCTTGGCCGTTGAAGGGATCGGTGAGCAGGCCGTGTTCATCCTCGGCCATTGCATTGATGGTGAGGTCGCGCCGCAGCAAGTCTTCTTCTAAAGTAACATCTTCGCTTGCAAATACGGTAAAGCCTTTGTAACCATGGCCCGATTTGCGCTCGGTACGGGCTAGGGCATATTCTTGATGAGTTTTGGGGTGTAAAAAGACAGGGAAGTCTTTACCAACGGGCGTGTAGCCTTGTGCTTGCATGGCTTCTGCTGTGCTGCCTACTACCACCCAGTCGATATCTTTAACGGCAAGCCCTAGCAATCTGTCCCTTACAGCACCGCCTACGCGATAAACCTTCATTGATCTTTCCTTAGAATTTTTAAGCATTTTAATTGCTAATGATCCAGCCGTTACAATCAATCATCAATCTGATTTCAAGGAGGCTTATGAAAATCGCCAATAGCATTACCGATCTGATCGGCAATACGCCCTTAGTGAAGTTAAACCGCATTGCTGCAGCAAGTGGGGCAACGATCGTCGCTAAGCTGGAGTTTTTTAACCCATCGCATTCAGTAAAAGACCGCATCGCTGTGGCTATGATTGATGCCGCAGAACAAGCTGGCCTGATCGGTCCAGATACGGTGATTGTGGAGCCAACTTCGGGCAATACGGGGATTGGTTTGGCTATGGTTTGCGCTGCGCGCGGCTATAAGCTGGTACTCACTATGCCAGAAAGTATGTCTAAAGAGCGCCGTGCATTATTACGCGGCTACGGCGCCACGCTGGTATTAACCCCTGCTGCAGAAGGCATGGGGGGCGCGATTGCTACGGCAAAGGCTTTAGCTATTGAGCACAGCAATTATTTTTTACCACAGCAGTTTGAAAACCCAGCCAATCCAGAAATTCATCGTCGTACCACAGCAGAAGAGCTGTGGAATGATACCGATGGGCAGATTGATATCTTGGTGGCAGGCGTGGGTACGGGCGGAACCATCACTGGCATTTCAGAAGTATTAAAAGCGCGTAAACCTTCATTTAAAGCGGTAGCCGTTGAGCCTGATGCCAGTCCGGTGCTGAGTGGCGGCCTAAAAGGCCCTCATCCTATTCAGGGCATTGGTGCTGGGTTTATCCCTGGCGTGCTGAATACGGAAAGCTACGACGAAGTGATCCGCGTAACAAGTAGCGATGCCTTTGCTACTGCCAGAGCGCTGGCTACGCAAGAAGGGATTCTGGCAGGGATTTCGGCAGGCGCTGCAACTTGGGCGGCGATTGAATTGGGTAAGCGCCCAGAAAACGCAGGCAAGCTGATTGCTGTGATTATTCCTTCCTTTGGCGAGCGTTATTTATCCACGCCGCTATTTGAAGGCTTGCTGGATTAATGGTGGAATAGATTGGGTAGCGTGGGCACAAGGCTGTGCCCACGCGGATATTCTCCTTCCCAAGTCGTGGGCAAAAAAACCTGCCCACCCTAAACAATAAATAGACGACCGGTCTATTTTGTGCGAAACTGCACTCATGGCTAAGAAAAAACACGAAGATACACGCGAACATTTACTGGCAGTGGGGGAATCCGTACTGCGCGGCAAGGGCTTTACTGCGGTTGGTTTGGCAGAGATTCTGGCTACGGCAGAAGTCCCTAAGGGTTCGTTCTATCATTATTTCCCTTCAAAAGAACACTTTGGCTGCGCGGTGTTAGAGCGTTATTTCGCGCTTTATCAGCTGCAAATGCAGGCTTTAGAAGCAGAGTACGATTGCGGTAGCGAGCGGCTGATGCATTACTGGCAGGGCTGGTTAATGAGCCAAGGCGCTTGCCATTCTGCCAATCAGTGTATGGTGGTTAAGCTCTCCGCCGAAGTGGCTGATTTATCTGAGCCAATGCGGGAAGTCTTTAAGCAGGGCACATCAGATGTGATCGATCGACTAGCAAGCTGGCTGGATGAGCCGCGCTGCGATGGTGCTTTGTCCCCTGATATGGATGCTCAATCTATTGCATTGATGCTTTACCAAATGTGGCTGGGTGCAAGCTTATTAACTAAGATCCGCCAGGATAGCAGTGCGCTAGATACAGCAATGCAGACGACTTGCCATCTATTAGGCGTGAAGTAAAGTAGGGTGGGCACCCGTGCCCACGCGTTGCTCGATATGCAACGATTAACTATTCGATCTACTGTAGGTGCAGGGCGCATGAAGCTCAGCGTTCAATGGCATTTTGTCGTGTGGGGTTGTTTTATAACGATTTTTAGCCGCGTGGGCACAGCACAAGTAAATAAATCGGCAGCAATGCCGTTTTTTTGAACTATCAACTAGACGACTGGTCTATTTTTAACGATTCAAAAAGGATACTCAATGTTGCAATTCGAATTTTACAACCCCGTTCAAATCGTTTTTGGCGAAGGCCAGATTGCTAAGTTAGCCACTCTTGTACCTGAAAAGGCCCGTGTCTTGGTGCTCTACGGCGGTGGCAGTATTAAAAAAAATGGCACTTACACCGAAGTAATGGATGCCTTAAAAAACCATAGCGTTGCTGAATTCTCAGGCATTGAAGCCAATCCAACGTATGAAACCATGATGAAAGCCGTGGCGCAGATTAAGGCAGAGAAAATTGACTTCCTGCTAGCTGTGGGTGGTGGTTCGGTGATTGACGGCACTAAATTTGCCGCAGCTGCAGCCGTTTACGAAGGCGATCCTTGGGAAATTTTTACCACGGGTGGTCAGTATATTAAAGCAGCCTTGCCTTTGGGCGCGGTGTTGACTTTGCCTGCTACCGGCTCAGAAATGAATAATGGCTCGGTGATCACTCGCAGCGAAACCAAGACCAAGCTACCTTTTATGAATCGCCATGTATTCCCTCAGTTTGCGGTACTCGACCCAACTAAAACCTACAGCCTGCCAGCTCGGCAAATTGGTAACGGCGCGGTGGATGCCTTTGTGCATGTGGTCGAACAGTATTTAACTTACCCAGCCAATGCGCCTGTACAAGACCGCTTTGCTGAAAGCCTATTGCAAACCTTGATCGAAGTGGGCCCGCAAGCGCTGGCGACTCCACATGATTATACCGTGCGCTCCAACTTAATGTGGGCCGCCACGATGGCGCTCAATGGCTTGATCGGTGCCGGTGTACCGCAAGACTGGGCCACTCATTTACTTGGCCATGAGTTGACGGCTTTATACAATATCGACCATGCGCAAACGTTGGCGATTATCTTGCCATCCATGCTGAATGTACGCCGCGCCGCTAAGCGTGAAAAACTGCTGCAATATGCCGATCGTGTATGGGGTATTAAAGAAGGCTCGGAAGACGCGCGTATCGATGCCGCCATCGCTAAAACCCGTGATTTCTTTGAAGCCATGGGCGTTAAAACCCGCATGCGTGATTATGGTCTGGAAGTCAGCGCCATTAATGCTGTGCTTGAGCAGCTAAAAGCCCACGGTATGGTGGCCTTGGGCGAGCGTGGGGATGTGGATTTAGCCACCAGCAAGCTGGTATTAGAAGGCAGCTACTAAGATGCCAGCTGCGCTGATTTTGCATCACTACCAAGCGTCGCCGTACTCAGAAAAAGTGCGCGCTTATTTTGGCTACAAGCAGCTGGCATGGCAATCTGTCTTGATGCCGCCCGTTTTGCCTAAGCCCGATTTAATGGCGCTGACCGGAGGCTACCGGCGCGCGCCGGTGCTGCAAATCGGCGCAGATATTTACTGCGATTCGGCCCTCATCATTGCAGAGCTAGAAACGCGCTACCCTGAGCGAGCGCTTGCCAGCGGCCCATTGGCAGCACAAGCCGCATTGCTGGGAAGGCTATTTGATGTGGATGTGTTTTGGCGCGCTGCCCGTTATCTGATGGCAGGCCGCTTGGAGCATATTCCACAAGCCTTGCTGGATGATCGCATCGCCATGCATCCGCAGCTGCCTTTGCAAAAAGCGCAATTGCTGGCCGATCAGGCGCAACTAGCCATTCAGCTAAGTGCGCTGATTCAAAGCACCGATCAGGCACTGGCAGGAGCGGATTACCTCGGTGGTAGCAGCCCATGTGCAGGTGATTTTGCCGTTTACCATACGCTGTGGTTTTTGCAGGGCGCGGGTGCCTTGGCGGTACTTGCTGCGGATTGCTCTGCATTAAGTGCGTGGATGGCTAGAGTAGCGGCGTTTACGACGGTGGAAAGCAGCAGCATCAATGCAGAAGCCGCCCATGCCCTTGCCAAAAATGCCAAGCCGCAGGCGCTACCCACTATGCAGGATGGCTTATTTAAACGTGGCCAGCCTGTGATGGTGCAGCCGGAAGGCTATCCGCAGGAATCTGTGGCGGGTGAGCTTATGTATCTGGATCAACAAAAAATAGTGTTAGCTCGTCAAAGCGCTGCGTGCGGTGTGCTGCACGTGCATTTCCCGCGCATGGATTATGAAATTCGCGCTGTTTAATTTTTGGAGCATTCTTAATGTCATCAACAAAAAACCGCCGTATTGTTTTAGCTAGCCGCCCACATGGCGCACCGCTGCCTGCTGATTTTCGCTTAGAAGAACAAGCGATTCCTAGCCTTGCTAGTGGTGAAGTTCTACTACGCACGCTGTATTTGTCGCTTGATCCTTATATGCGTGGCCGTATGAGCAATGCGCCTTCCTATGCTGCGCCAGTTGAAATCAATGACGTCATGGTCGGCGGCACGGTGAGCCAAGTGGCAGCCTCGCAGCACGCTGATTATGCCGTGGGTGATTTGGTGGTGAACTTTGGTGGTTGGCAGGATTACAGCGTGTCAGATGGCACGGGCCTGCAAAAGCTAGGCGCAATGGCCTTGCCTTCACATGCGCTGGGTGTATTGGGTATGCCAGGCTTTACTGCCTATATGGGCTTGCTGGAAATTGGCCAACCTAAGGCAGGCGAAACCGTGGTGGTGGCCGCTGCAACGGGGGCTGTTGGTGCAATTGTTGGGCAAATCGCCAAAATCAAAGGCTGCCGCGTGGTTGGTATTGCCGGTGGTGCTGAAAAATGTGCTTATGCCGTGCAAGAGCTGGGCTTTGACGCGTGTATCGATCACCGCGCCCCCGATCTTGCCGAGCAACTGGCAAAGGCCTGCCCAAAAGGCATTGATGTGTATTACGAAAATGTCGGCGGGGCCGTATTTGATGCCGTGTTGCCACTATTAAACACCGCTGCTCGCGTGCCGCTCTGTGGTTTGATCTCGCAATACAACGCCACCAGCCTGCCTGCTGGGCCGGATCGCTTATCTATGCTGATGGGCACGCTGCTGAAAAAACGTATTCGCATGCAGGGTTTTATTATCTGGGACGATTTTGGCCATCGCTACGGCGAGTTTTTTGCCGCCATGAGCCAGTGGATTACCGAGGGCAAAATAAAATACCGCGAAGACGTTGTGCAGGGATTGGAAAACGCCCCGCAAGCTTTTATTGGGCTATTGGAAGGGAAGAATGCCGGGAAGTTGGTGGTAAAGGTGGCTGAGTAAGTTTGATTTTTGCTCCGGCTTTTTTCTGTAACACCCAAATATTGAAACACAGAGGGCAGAGAGAAAATGGAGTTTCACTGAGGAAAGTATTTTTTGAATTAGGCCCTATCAAATCTGACAATTTAGATTTTTATCATAGCTAGTGGCATAGGGCTTAAAAGTCCCCTTGAAGCACGCCGAGCCGATTATCCGTAGTGAGGGGCCTTCGTGCTTTTGGGGTTGCGGTTTTGCTTCCTTTCTTGGCCGTTCCAGAAAGGGAGTCCCTTGGGGGGATTCCCGCACCAAAATCAACGTGCCGCAGGCACTATAAAGTCAATTCAATCAAGGAAATCCTATGTCCGCAGATAAATTATTTACCCCGATGATCATCGGCAAAACCACGCTGGCTAACCGTATGGTGATGGCCCCGCTGACCCGCTCACGGGCTAGCCAGCCTGGCGATGTGCCCACTGAAATGAACGCTATTTATTACGCTCAGCGCGCCAGCGCGGGGCTGATTATCTCCGAAGCAACCAATATCACTAATCAAGGCAAGGGCTATTCCTTAACGCCTGGTATCTATACCGATGCGCAAGAAGCGGGCTGGAAAAACGTTGTGGCTGCGGTGCACGCCAAGGGCGGAAAAATGGCATTGCAGCTCTGGCATGTGGGGCGCATTTCTAACCGCCACTTGCAAGAAAATGGCGTAGCGCCGGTGGCTCCTTCTGCCATTCAGGCCGTAAAGTCGACTAGCTTTGTGATCTTACCGGATGGCACGCCAACCCGCGCGCCTTGCGATGCACCACGTGCGCTAGAAACCGCCGAGTTGCCAGGTATTGTGGCTGATTATGTGGCTGCGGCAGAGCGCGCGATGCGAGCAGGTTTTGACTTTGTTGAAATCCACGCTGCCAATGGCTATTTATTGCAGCAATTTATGGCGACGGGCAGCAATAAGCGCAGCGATCAGTACGGTGGCTCTATGCAAAACCGTGCCCGTTTAGTGCTAGAAGTGGTGGAAGCCGTGGTGGCAAAAGTGGGCGCAGATAAAGTGGGTATCCGCCTATCTCCGAACTTTGTAGCGCACGATATTATTGACGACGAGGCAGAGGGCATGGCGATGTATCTGGCGGCAGAATTTAGCCGCATCGGCGTAGCCTATCTGCATATTGCTGAGCCAGATTGGGCCGGTGGCCAGCCATTAAGCGATACTTTCCGTGCGGATTTGCGCCAGCGATTTAAAGGCGTTTTGATGACTTGCGGTGGCTATAACGCAGAAACCGCCAAAGCGCGGCTCGTCTCAGACACCGTCGACGCCATTGCCTTTGGTCGCCCCTTTATTGCCAACGCGGATCTGGTGAAACGCTACCAGCAGGGCGCAGCATTAAATACCCCAGATCAAGCCACATTCTATGGTGGTGCAGAGGCGGGTTACACCGATTATCCAACGCTAGTGGCGTAACCGATAGCAGGGTAGGTTGGGCTAACGTTTTATCAGCCCAACATTTAATAAAGAACACCTCATGCAATATTGAATAACAAATATAGCCGGTGCTACTTATTTTTTACCGCCAACCTTGCAGATAGAAAAAGTGCGTTATTGGTGGAGCAAATTGATTTGCTGTGCGAAGCAATGCGAAAAATCCGGCAATTATCACTTTCCATTCATACAGCCCCCTTTTGCGGTTATTTCAACGCCAAAATACCTTGGCTGTGTTGCTGATTTAGGGCGTTGAGTTTGAGGGTTGGGTCGCCGCTGGCTAGCATGCTTTCTGGCGCGCCTATCATATTGCCGTTGGCATCGAATAGCTTCATTAGGGCCGCCATATTGCTGGCGGTGATTTGGGCTGATGCGGCTAGTGGTGCATCGGATGGTAGTTGCAATTGCATTGGCTCTATCGTATTGAATACACCGCGTTTTTCCGCCTCGGTAAAGGCTGACATGGTTTGCACTAGGTTGACCACGCTGCTGCGTAAATCAGGCAGGGTAGCTAGTGGGGTAGATTTATCGGTAGCAAACCACACATCGGCTGCGGCGCGGCTTACGCCATCATTGGTTTCATAGCTAGATTTCAGGCCAATAAAGTTGCCATTGTCTTTCTCTGCACTTTGGCTGGCCCTAACGCCTATCTTGTTGATATCCAGCGAGATCAGTGTTTTAAGTTCTTCGGCTTGGCTAAAGCCATCGGCATTTTCATCAATCCATACTTTTAGTTCATGGAAATCTGCATCAAATTGATCCAGCTGGCCGTTGTGATCGCTATCTAGCTCGGCCAGTGCGGCATAGCCATCGGCGGCCTTGTTGCCATTGGCCATAAGGGTGGATGTGCCAAATAATTCTTTACCATCATTGATAATGCCATCGTGGTTTCTATCCAGCACTAGCAAGCCATCGCCTTGGCCTACCCAGCCGGTTTTAATCTTATTGCCATCGCCCAGCAAATCAAATTGTGTGCCGTTTTCTAGGCTAAGCGTGCGAACGCCATTGCCATCCAAATCAAGAATGATAGGGCTAGATGCGGCTAAGAATGGCGTTTGTGCGGTGGTAAAGGCCGCTTGTTGAGCGGCAGTGAGCGCCATCACTTGGGCGGAGCTGATTGCCTGTACTTGGCTGGTGGTGAGGCTTTGAATTTGCGTGGTGGTAAAGCTTGGAATCTGCGATGTACTTAAGGCCGTAATACCACTGCTTCTTATGACGGCTAAATCGCTGGTTTCTATCGCCGCTAGATTAGCGCTGGATAGCGCTTGTAGCTGGCTATTGGTCAGCACCGCAGCTTGGGCGGTGGTGAAGGCGACGACTTGATCGGAGGATAAGGCGGCAATCGCACTGGTGTTGATTGCGGCAAAATCGGCGGTTTCGAAGGCGGCGATTTGGCTGGTGGAGAGCGCGGCCATTTGGCTGGCGTTAATCACGGCAGCTTGAGCGGAAGTTAAGGCAAGGATTTGTGTGGTGGTAAAGCCCGTAGCTAGGCTGGCAGAGTTAAGAACTGCCACTTGATTGGTATTTAGGCTAGCCACTTGATTATTGCTTAGGGCATTGAGCTGGCTGCTAGAAAACACCGCCACCGCCGTGGTATTTAAGGCGGCAAGATCGCTGGTTTCAAAGGCGGCGACTTGCCTTGTTGAAAGCCCTGCCACTTGGTTGGCGCTGAGCGATCCGGCTTGGGCCGAGGTTAGCGCAATAATTTGCTCGGTAGTAAAGCCGGTTGCCATGCTGGCGGCGGTTAATGATGCAATCTGGCTGGTGCTAAGGCTCGCAATTTGGGCCGTGCCCATGGCGTTGATTTGGGCCGAGCTAAGCGCTGCAATGCCGCTGGTTTTTAGGACGGCAATATCTGCTACCACCATGCCCGCTAGGCTGCTGGGCAGCAGCGCGGCAATTTGGCTCGCGCTTAGGCTGGCGGCTTGGTTTTCGGTTAGCGCGGCAACTTGGGCAGAGTTGAGCACGGCTATGCCCGCTGTTTTGATGGCGGCTAAATCTGCGGTTTCTAGGGCGGCCATATTGCTAGCAGAAAGCACCGATAGCTGTGCGGTGGTGAGTGCTGCAGCTTGCTTGGTGGTGAGGGCGATGACTTGCTCGGCACTCAGGGCATTGGCAATGGCGGCGGTGTTGAGTGCGGCAATTTGGCTGCTGCTCATGCTGGCAATGTGTTCAGCCGTTAATACCGCGACTTGTGCGGTGTTGAGTGCGGCAATTGTGTTGGTCTTAAAGGCAAGTAAATCGCTGGTTTCAAGCACGGCGATATTATCAGCGCTTAGCCCGCTAATTTGACTGCTACTTAGGCTGGCGGCTTGTGCTGTGGTCATTGCAATGGTTTGGTCGGCAGTCAGTACGTTAATTTGAGCGGTGGATAGGCCAGCAAGCGCGCTAGTTTTAATGGCTGCAAAATCAATCGCCTCTAACGCGGCAATGCTGCTGGTACTGAGCGCGGCAATTTGGCTACTGAGCAAGGCGGCGGCTTGTGCTGTGGTGAGGGCAATGATTTGATCGGCGCTTAAGTTTGCCACGCCGCTGGTATTGAGTGCGCTGATTTGCTTGCTGCTTAGGCTGGCAATCTGATCTGGGCTAAGGGCGGCAAGCTGCTCGGTGGATAAGATGGCAATTGCGTTGGTTTTGATCGCGGCTAAATCACTGGTTTCTAGGGCTGCCATATTGCTGGCGGATAGTACCGCAACTTGCGCGGTACTGAGCGCGGCGGTTTGGGTGGATGTTAGCGCAATCACTTGCTCTGCGCTCAGGGCATTGGCAATGGCCGAGGTGCTTAATGCGGCAATCTGATAGCTCGTCAGGCTGGCGATTTGCACCGCGTTGAGCGCAGCCACTTGGGCGGTATTGAGTGCCGCAATGGCGCTGCTGCTGATGGCGGCTAAATCGGCGGTTTCTATGGCTGCCATATTGCTAGTAGTCAGTGCGGCAAGTTGGCTGCTGCTTAAAGTGGCGGCTTGCTGCGTGGTGAGGGCAATGGTTTGCGCTGCCGTAAGTGCTTTTATCTGGCTGGTGGATAAAACAGTAATAGAGCTGGTGCTCAGTGCTGAAAAATCGCTGGCTTCCAGCGCGGCAAGGCTGCTGGTAGAAAACGCGCTTATTTGCTCCGTGCTGAGTGCGGCGACCTGTAGTGAAGTTAACGCGATAATCTGGCTAGCACTGAGGCCGCTGGCAATCACCGTGCTGCTTAAGGCCACAATCTGATTGCTACTCAGGCTGGCTATTTGCGCCGCCGTTAAGGCCACACTTTGAGTGCTGCTTAATGCGGCAATGGCGCTGCTGCTCAGTGCGAGCAGATCGCTGGTTTCTAGCGCGGTGATATTGCTGGCGCTAAGCGCGGCCAGCTGGCTGCTGCTTAGAGCTGCAGCTTGCTGTGTGGTCAGGGCGGTGGTTTGCTCTGCCGTCAGGGCATTGATTTGACTGGTGGATAAAATGGCAATTGTGCTGGTTTTTAGCGCAGCAAAATCCACCGCTTCAATAGCGGCAATACTGGTGGTGGAAAGCGCCGCAATTTGAATGCTGCTTAGCGCGACAATTTGCTTGCTGGTGAGTGCCACGATTTGATCGGGCGTTAAACCGTTGGCGATGGCCGAGGTGCTCAGGGCAATAATCTGCTGGGTGCTCAGGCTGGCGATTTGCTCTGCACTGAGCGCTGCAACTTGTGCGGTGTTTAAGGCCGCAATCGCGCTGGTTTTAATCACAATCAGATCGCTGGTTTCTAGCGCGGCGATATTACTGGCGCTCAGCGCGGCAAGCTGGCTACTACTTAAGCTGGCCGCTTGCAGTGTGGTTAGGGCAATGGTCTGCTCGGCCGTGAGTGCGCCAATCTGTACGCTACTTAGCGCGGCAATGGCGTAGGTTTTAAGCGCGGCAAAGTCTTCTATTTCTAGTGCGGCAACCGCGCTACTGCTTAAGGCCGCTACTTGCGTGCTGTTTAGCGCTGCCGCTTGTGTGGTGGTGAGTGCCACCACCTGATCTGCGCTTAAATGGGCGAAGCCATTGCTGCTTAAGGCCGATAGTTGCTTGGTGCTGAGGCTGGCAATTTGCTCTTGGGTAAGCGCTGCCACTTGATTGCTACTTAATACGGCCATCGCCGTGGTTTTAAGCGTAGCTAAATCAGCGGTTTCCATGGCGGCAATGCCGGTTGTTGATAATGCGGCAATCTGGCTGGTGGTGAGCGCTGAAGCTTGGTTGGTGCTCAGCGCAATCACTTGAGCTGCGCTTAAATTGGCAACTGCGCTGCTGTTTAATGCTGCAATTTGCATACTGCTTAGTTTGGATATTTGGTTTGCCGTGAGCGAGCCCACCTGCGTGCTTGATAAGGCGGCAATGGCGCTAGTGCTGATAAATGCAAGCGTACTGGTTTCTAGCCCGCCGATGGTGTTTTCAGAGAGAGCGGCAATTTGGGCAATAGAAAGCGCCGCAACTTGGCTAGATGTTAACGCCATCACTTGGTTAATGGTTAAGCCATTGGCCAGCGCATCGGTACTGAGTGCCGCAATCTGCTTGGTGCTGAGCGCCGTAATTTGGCTAGTGGACATCGCGGCAAGGGTGCTGGTGCTGAGCGCCGCCAAATCTGTGGTTTCTAGCGCGGCAATCTGGCTGCTGCTGAGGGCCACAATCTGCATGCCGGTAAGCGCGGCGGCTTGGCTGGTGGTAAGGGCGATCACCTTATCACTACCCAAACTGGCAAGGGCTTGGGTATTAAGATTGGCTATTTGGCTGCTGCCTAAGCTAGCAAATTGCTCTGTGCTTAATGCGCTGACTTGGTTGCTAGAAAGCATCGCAATGGCGCTACTGCTTATTGCCGCTAAATCACTGGTTTCTAGCGCGGCCATTTGTTGGGTATTTAAGGCCTGCGCTTGGCTGGCGGTGAGCGCCGCAGTTTGGGCAGCGCTTAATGCCACAATTTGGCTGCTGCTTAAACTGTTTATTTGGCTACTGAGTAAGGCGCTGATTTGGGCGGTGCTCAGTGCTGCAATTTGATTGCTGGATAGCACAACCAAGGTAGCCGTGTTTAGCGCGGCGATATCACGGGTTTCTAGCGCGGCAATCAGGCTGGTGGAAAGCGCCGTGATTTGCGTGGTGCTTAACAGCGCGGCCTGAGCGGTAGTCAGTGCAGTAATCTGCGCGGTGTTTAAGCTGGCCATCCCTGTGCTGCTTAAAACCACAATCTGCTTGGTGCTTAGATTACTGATTTGATCCGTACTGAGGGCTTGCAGCTGATTGCTGCTTAGGGCCGCAATCACGCTGGTTTTAAGCTCGGCCAGATCGCTGGTTTCAAACGCAGCAATTTGGCTGGTGGAAAGCACGGCCACTTGGGCCGTACTTAAGGCGGCTGCTTGGTTTGATGTCAGTGCGGCAATTTGCGTAGTGCTTAGCCCTGCGGCTAGGGCGCTGGTATTGAGCGCCGCAATTTGCTTGCTCGTTAAATTAGCAATCTGATCGGTACTGAGCGCGCTCAGCTGGCTGCTAGATATTGCGGCGCTGGCAGTGACCGATAGCGCGGCTAAATCTGTGCTTTCCATCGCCTGCAATTGCGTGCTGGATAAGGCGCTTATTTGCGTGCTGCTTAGCACCGCCGCCTGTGCTGAGGTGAGCGCCAGTATTTGTGCTGTGCTGAGTACGGCGGTTTGGCTGCTGGATAAGCTGGCAATGGCGGCATTACTCAGCGCCACAATATCACTGGTTTCTATCGCGCTAATTTGCAAGGTGGATAGCGCGGCAATCTGTGCGGTATTCAGTGCGCTGGCTTGGGCGGAGCTTAAGGCGCTGATTTTATCGCTACTGAGGCTGGAGATGGCATTGGTATTGAGCGCGGCAATTTGGCTGCTGCTTAGGCTAACTTGCTGTGTGGTAGATAGCGCATTGAGCTGAGTGCTAGACAGCACGGCCATTCCCGCCGCTTGAATGGCCGCTAAATCCGTGGTTTCCATCGCGGCCAGTTGGGCACTAGAAAGCGCCGCTACTTGGCGAGTATTTAGCGCTGCCGCTTGTACGGAGGTCAGCGCAATGATTTGGTTGCTAGAAAGAACGGCTATTTGATTGCTAGATAAGCTGGCAATGGCCGCCGCCGTAAGTACGGCTAAATCGCGCGTTTCCATTGCCGCAATATTGCTGCTTGAAATCACCGCCAACTGGGCGGCGCTCAAGGCCGCTACTTGGCTAGTGCTCAGTGCCACAATTTGATCGCTGCTTAAACCCGTAGCAAGGGCTGCAGTATTTAAGGCAGCAATTTGGCTGCTGGCTAGATTGCTGATCTGATCGGTATTGAGTGCGCTAAGTTGGCTGGCAGATAAGGCCGCAATGCTGGCAGCTTTAAGCGCTGCCAAATCGATGGTTTCCATTGCGGCTAAATTGCTGCTGGATAATGCCGCCACTTGGGCGCTGCTTAAAGCCGCAGCTTGGCTACTCGTAAGGGCTACAACTTGGCTGCTGCTCAATCCATTGGCGATATTTGCGGTGGTGATGGCTGCAATTTGGCTGCTGCTTAGATTGGCTATTTGATCGGTGCTAAGCGCGGCAATTTGCGCGGTATTTAAGGCGGCAATGGCACTTGTTTTAAGTACGGCTAAATCGCGGGTTTCCATTGCGGCTAAATGAGCGGCGCTAAGAGCTGCGATTTGGGCGCTGCTTAAAGTGGCCGCTTGGCTAGTTGTTAATGCCACAACTTGGCTGCTGTTTAGGCCATTGGTGATATTGGCGGTACTTAAGGCTGCAATCTGGTTGGTGCTTAGGTTGGCAATCTGATTACTGCTCAGTGCCGCCACTTGGGCCGAGTTTAAAGCAGCAATAGCGCTGGTTTTTAACACGGCTAAGTCTGATGTTTCTAAAGCCGCAATACTACTGCTCGTCAGGGCTGCCACTTGGGTGGAGCTGAGCGCTGCGGCTTGCAGAGTAGTCAGTGCCACGGCTTGATCTGAGCTCAGTGCCCCTATTTGCCTGGTCGATAATCCGGCAATCGCGCTGGTTTTAAGTGCGGCAAAATCAGCGGTTTCCATTGCGGCTAGATTGCTGGTGGATAGCGCTGCCACTTGCGCAGTAGAAAGCGTAGCCGCTTGGGCTGTTGTGAGCGCCACCACTTGGCTACTATTCAGCCCATTGGCGATATTTGCCGTACTTAGGGCGGTAATTTGGTTGCTACTTAAATTGGCGATTTGATCGGTGGTCAGCGCCGCAAATTGTGCAGTATTAAAAGCGGCAATGGCACTGGTTTTAAGCGCCACAAGATCGCGGGTTTCTAGCGCAGCGATATTTGCTGTGGAAAGTGCCGCAACTTGTGCGCTACTTAAAGTAGCCGTTTGGATGCTTGTGAGTGCCACAACTTGGCTACTACTTAGCCCATTGGCGATATTTGCCGTACTTAGGGCGGCAATTTGGTTACTACTTAAATTGGCGATTTGATCGGTGGTCAGCGCCGCAAATTGGGCCGTATTTAAAGCAGCAATGGCACTGGTTTTAAGCGCGATTAAATCACGGGTTTCCAGTGCCGCAATATTTGCTGTGGAAAGTGCCGCAACTTGTGCGCTGCTTAAAGTAGCCGCTTGGATGGTGGTAAGCGCCACAACTTGGCTACTGCTTAAGCCATTAGCGATGGCCGAGGTATTTAAGGCTGCAATTTGTTGGCTGCTTAGATTTGCGATCTGATTACTGCCTAGTGCCGCGATTTGTGCGCTGTTTAACACCGCAATGGCGCTGGTTTTTAATACGCTTAAATCGCTGGTTTCTAAAGCGGCCATCTGGCTGGTGGAGAGCGCTGTCACTTGCGTGGAAGACAGCGTCGCTGCCTGAGCCGTTGTCAGTGCAATGATTTGTTCCGTGGTGAGCGCTTGCATTTGGCTAGTGGAGAGCGCAGCCAGTGCATTGCTATTTAATGCCGCAAAATCAGCGGTTTCTAGCGCGGCCAAATTGCTAGTGGATAATGCGGCGAGCTGGGCGCTGCTTAACACTGCCACTTGGGCAGAGGTCAGCGCAACAACCTGGCTGCTGTTTAGGCCGTAGGCGATATCGTTAGTGCTTAAGGATGCAATTTGGCTGGTTGTTAGGCTGGCAATTTGGGCGGTGGTCAGCGCGCCAATTTGGCTGCTGCTTAAAGCCGCAATCACGCTGGTTTTAAGCGCCACTAAATCACGAGTTTCCATGGCCGCCAAGTTAGCCGTGGATAAAGCCGCTAGCCAAGTGCTGCTGAGTGCCGCAGCTTGGCTAGTAGTGAGCGCCACAATCTGATTGCTGTTTAGGGCGCTGCTGATACTTGCGGTATTTAAAGCCAGAATCTGGTTGCTTGTTAGGCTGCTGATTTGGCTACTGCTGATGGCGGCCACTTGGGCCGAGTTTAAAGCCGCAATGGCGCTGGTTTTAAGCACGACTAAATCACTGCTTTTTAACGCTGCAATACTGCTCGTTGATAATGCGGCTACTTGGGTTGAGCTGAGTACTGCCGCTTGCTGGGTGGTGAGTGCCACAACTTGGCTAGTGTTTAAGCTGGCGATGTTTTCTGTACCAATGCTGCTGATTTGGCTGCTTGTTAGCGCGGCAATTTGGCTGCTGTTGATAGCGCTAAGCTGAGCTGTGCTTAATGCGGCAATGGCGCTGGTTTTTAGAGCGATTAAATCGGCGGTTTCTAGCGCGGCAATATTGCTAGTAGATAGTGCAGCCACTTGGCTGGATGTGAGTGCGCTGGCTTGGCTGGTGCTTAAAGCAACGGTTTGGGCGCTGCTTAATGCTTGAATCTGGCTACTGCTTAAGGCCGCAATGGCGCTAGTTTTGAGTGCGGCAAAATCGGTGGTTTCTAGTGCGGCAATATTGCTCGTTGATAATGCGGCTACTTGGGTAGAACTGAGTGCCGCGGCTTGCTGGCTGCTGAGGGCCACAACTTGATTACTATTTAGCCCGCTGGCCAGGCTGGTGGTGCTGAGCGCCGCAATTTGTAAGGTGCTTAGGCTGGCGATTTGCTGGGTGCTGAGCGTATTGATTTGATCGCTCGCTAAGGCGGCAATTGCGCTGGTTTTGAGCACAACTAAATCATCGGTTTCTAATGCCTGTAATTGGCTGCTAGATAGTGCTGCAACTTGGGATGAGGTAAGCGTTGCGGCTTGGCTCGTGCTAAGTGCAATGATTTGGCTGCTGCTTAGTGCATTGATTTGCTGGCTAGATAAGGCGGCAATCGCGCTGGTTTTTAAGGCAGCAAAATCTGTGCTGCTGAATGCGGCAAGTTGTGCCGTTGTCATTGCCGCCAGTTGCAAGCTTGTAAGGGCTGCGGCTTGGCTGCTGCTTAAGGCGGCAATTTGGCTGCTGCTTAACGCATTAATTTGCGTACTGGATAATGCCGCAATAACGCTGGTTTTGAGTACGGCAAAGTCGGTGGTTTCTAGAGTGGCCAGTTGGCTGCTGGATAGAGATTGCAGTTGAGCAATACTCAGCGCCGCAGCTTGATAGGAGGTCAGTGCAATCAATTGGCTGCTGTTTAAAGCGCTAAATTGTTTGGTATTTAAGCTGCTGATCGCCGCCGTGCTAAGCGCCGCTAAATCGCTGCTTTCTAGTGCGGCGATTTGCAGTGTTGTTAGTGAAGCTAATTGTGCGGTGCTTAATGCTGCGGCTTGAGTGCTACTTAGCGCCGCTATTTGATCAGTAGTAAAGCCTTGGCTAATTTGTGTACTGTTTAATGCGGCAATTTGCCGGGTGCTTAATTGAGCTAATTGGATAGTTGTAAGAGTAGCAATCGCAGCCGTATTCACACTGGCCATTTGGGCCGTGGTTAATTCTGCGATTTGGCGGGTGGTCATGCCAGTAAATACGCTCATCATGCGATCCAATTGCTGGTTATCAGAATGTGGCTGAAATGACCTTTCAAAAACATCAGATCCATCTCTCTATGATACAGAGGAATTTAATCTCTGCTTGAGGTACAAGATACGTGGTCACTATAGAAGCTTAAATATAAATTTTAGCCATTTATCGGCTTTAAATTAAATAACTTAAATTATTATTCTTACATAATAGAGTGCGGGTTTTTGTAAGAATAAAGGCTTTTTAATTGATGCCGCAGCTTGATGTGCAGATGAAATATTCTTTATATGGAGCTATTGATAAAAATTAAATTATTATTGCTATATGCTTGGCTGGTATTTTTTATGATTAATTTTTCCTGATTATGCCTTTTGCTTAATGGGCCGGTGTAGATAGATTTCTTGAGTGTTGGGCTTGGTTTTTAAATTTGTGCGGCGAATCCCAATCCAATCCTATCAACTTAAGATTTAACCAACATGTAGGGTGGGCAAGGCGGTTTATCTTGCCCACGCGGATACGCGGCGTGGGCAAAAAACGCGCCACCCTACAATGTTTTAAATGCTTGCAATAGTGCAATCCAAGTTGAAGCCTGTGTAACAATTAAAACATTCCCCTTAAGTTGATAGGATTGGGGTGAAACCCGCGAGTAATGCTGAAAAACGCGGGCTTTTAGCCGCTATATGATATTTATCATGCGCTTTTAATTAAATGGCTTAATCGGGTTTTTTAATATATTACATAAAATAAAAATGCGTATTTGATAAATAAAAAAATACCAATCCTTTGTGAATAGGATTTTTTTGCCTTATGGTTTGATGGATAGCTTTAGTGCCACAAAGAATCACCACGCGGCAGCTCTAAGCAAAACAGGTATTAATCGCCTACCCAAAGGATATTTCCCAAGTTTATGATTCAACGTATATTTTTCATAAAACGACTGGAGTGGGCATGAGTAAAAAACTATTAGGCACAATTTTTGCGCTGTCTCTACCTATGGCAGCACAAGCGGGTGATTTAACGGCTCGCGTCGGTGATGGCTTTTTTGGCGCCTCATATGAAGGCAGCATTCTATTATTAACAACGAGTGCAGATTGGTTGAGTAACGATGGCAAGGGCAATATCGGTTCATTAGGTTTAGGCGTTCAAGCGCCGCTGGGTATCGCTAAATTTAAAGCGGGTGGTAAGTTGGTGTATATGAATTTAAAGCATCAAGACAACCATTACGCTGCTGCTTTAGGTGCTGGGGTTGATATCCCTGTTGGCGCATTTACCGTTTACGGCCAAGGCTATTTCGCGCCATCTGCATTATCGAGTGATGTGGACTATTACAAAGAAGCCCGCGCTGGTGTGCGTTGGGATATGACAAAAATGCTCGCCTTGGATGTGGGCTATCAATACGCTTATGTGAATGGAAAAGACCGCAATCCGTCCGTCACCATGGCCAATGGTGTTTATGCAGGCGCACAGTTTAGTTTTTAATTCTGCAATGAATTTAAAAAACGCAGCTGTTTAGGCTGCGTTTTTTTTGAGAGCTTACTAGCTAAGGTATGCGTGGTTTCTGGCTTTAATCGATTTCCCGAATCACTTTCATTTTTAAAGTCATCAGCCCCATCATCACGGCCAGCAGTAGGCCAAATACCGGCAGCACCCATTCAATGCCAATATGCATAGAAAATAGCCCAGTCACTAGTGCATAAGACAACGGTGCCAGCCCCATAGATGCCATAGAGTTCAGGCTCATAATCCGCCCCAGTTTTTGCCGCTCGGTATAGTGCTGAATCAAGGACATCATCGGTATATTATTGGCCGCCACTCCAAGACCGATGAGCACTTGCAGGGCGAGGGCGAGCGGTAGCCAATTGGCCAGTGCTAATGTCGCTAGCAGCAGCCCTTCAATGGCAATCACCACGGTAATCATCAGCAGGCGTTTTTTGCTAGGCGGATAAAGTGTAAGCAGCAGGCCCCCCAGCACCATGCCTGCGGCAAAAGCGCTTTGCATAAAGGACAGCGTGCTGGCATTGCCCTGCAGTAAGTCGGTCACAATAATGGGGATGCCCAGCCCAAGCGGCCCCATAAATAGCAGATTGGCTGCGGCATAAACCAGCATCAGTGCACGTAATACCGGCGTTTGGATGGCGTATTGCACGCCTTCTTTTAGCTCCGCCAGCATATTAAAACGGACACGTCCTGCGACTAGGGCCGGTTCGTGAATCATTGCTATGGCGATCAGGCCCAGTGCCAGCATGATGCCAGTGAGGGCAAACACCACTTCATAGCTAAATAAGGCCAGCATCGCACCGCCCAGCACGGGGCCAAACACGAGGCCAATCTGATTGGTGGTCAGCATAATGGAGTTAGCGCGGGTTAAATCGTTGTCGGCCACAATATTGGGCACGAGTGCATCGCGGGCGGGCCAGAAAAACGCATCCAGCGCGCCGTAAATCAGGGCAAACACAATCATAATGCCCATGCTGATTTTGCCCGCCGCCAAGAGGGGGATCATGGCAAACAGCAGTAGCACCCGTAAGCCAACCGAGGCCAAGATAATATGGCTGCGCTTTATTCGGTCGGCCAAAACGCCGCCCACCGCCATCAGCAAAATACGTGGCACCGAGCCCGCTATCATTACCAGCCCCAGCTGCTCTTTAGCGCCCAGCGTGTTAATCACTAGCCAAGTTTCGGCCAGCATGGCCACGGCCAGCGCAAAGTTGCTGACAATACTGGCCAGCCAGAGTAAGAGGAAATTGCGATTAGACAATAGTGCTGGTGCTTGCTTCATAGATCTCAGAATCGGTATGTTAGAATTCGTATTCTGATATTAAGCGTTGGCAAGCTTAGGGCGGTATGCTCTGCTTGCGTATTTACAATGGTTCTTACTTATTCACCATTCAAAGGAAACCACTATGGCTTTTCGCAAGATGACCGAGCTTGAATTAACGGGCAAAAAAGTACTGATCCGTGCCGATTTGAATGTGCCGGTAAAAGACGGCGTGATTGGTGATGACACCCGTATTCGTGCTTCTATTCCAACGATCGAAGCGGCCTTGCAAGCCGGTGCTGGCGTGATCGTAATGAGCCATCTGGGCCGCCCTACAGAGGGTGAGTTCCAGCCAGCAGACGATCTTGCCCCTGTCGCAAAGCGCCTTGGCGAGTTGATGGGCCGCAACGTGGCCGTGGTGAATAATTTTAATGGTTTTGTGGTTAAAGCGGGTGAGCTAGTCTTGCTGCAAAATGTGCGCTGCAATAAAGGCGAAAAGAAAAACGCTGACGAGCTAGGCCAAGCCTACGCTGCGTTGTGCGATGTATTTGTAAACGATGCCTTTGGCACGGCTCACCGCGCCGAAGCCTCCACCCATGCCGTGGCTAAATTTGCCCCGATCGCCGCTGCTGGCCTGTTAATGGCGGGCGAGTTAGATGCGCTGGGTAAAGCACTGAAAGCGCCAGCTTCACCGCTGGTGGCGATTGTGGCGGGCTCTAAGGTATCGACAAAACTGACGATTCTTGAAACTTTGTCAGATAAAGTGGATTACCTGATCGTAGGCGGCGGTATTGCTAATACGTTCTTGTTGGCCGAAGGCCATGAAATTGGTAAATCTTTAGCCGAGGCTGATCTGGTTGAAAACGCCAAGCGCGTCATCGCCAAAATCCGTGCCCGTGGTGGCGATGTGCCATTGCCAAGCGATGTGGTGATCGGCAAGCAATTTTCACCGACTGAGCCCGCTGTAATCAAGGCCATTGGCGATGTGGCAAGCGATGATATGATTTTTGATATCGGCCCAGATACTGCTGCAAGGCTTGCAAGCGTATTAAAAACCGCAGGCACCATCGTTTGGAATGGCCCGGTAGGTGTGTTTGAATTTGATCAGTTTGGCAAAGGCACCGAAGTGATTGCCCGTGCTATTGCTGCATCGCCTGCATTCTCGATTGCGGGTGGTGGCGACACGTTAGCTGCGGTGGCAAAGTACGATATTGCAAAGGATATCAGCTATATCTCAACCGGCGGCGGCGCATTTCTTGAGTTTTTAGAAGGCAAAGTATTGCCAGCGGTAGAAATTTTAGAGCAGCGCGGCGCGTAAGCTTCGGCGGGGTTTGTTTCGCTTAGGGCGGGTGAAGCCCGCGTATTTGTAGGGTGGGCAGGTTTTATGCCCACGCGGCTACAAAGCGTGGACACGACCGTGTGCCCACCCTAAAAGTGAAAACGTAGAGATGGTTTTACGTCTTTTATAGACGGCACTTCTGTACTCTCAGTAAGATTAACGCCAGCAACGATGCTGGCGTTTTTTTCGCCTGCTTAAATTTAGAGAAGAGGATAAGCAATGACAACTCGGCCCCCTTTTATCAAACACTGGCAAGAAATTCAGGCGGAAGATAATGCCTGTTATGCCAATAGCCAAGAAAAACTATCCATAGGCTCGCCCTTTGGCCGCACTTTTGGCCTGACCCGCCTTGGTATCCATCACGAGCTATTGCCGCCTGGCCGTCGCACCTCATGGCCGCATGCTGAAAAAACCGAAGAAGAGTTTATTTACGTGATTGAAGGCACTCCCGATTGCTGGGTAGATGGTGTCTTGCATCGCTTAGCTCCTGGCGATGGGGTGGGGTTTGTGCCAGGCACCGGCATCGCCCATACCTTTATTAACAATACCAAGACGGATGTCCGCCTGCTGGCGGTGGGCGACACCAACCGCGCCGATAATAAAGTGGATTACCCACTGGACGCCAAGAAAAACCTCGTCAATGGCGATTTTCACTGGCACGACGCGCCTAAGCAGCCACTGGGGGATCATGATGGTTTGCCCGATCAGCTGCGCGAATCAAACGGGCCTTTTTAAACGAGGCATGGTAAGTGCAAAGCTGCGGCTTTTCACTGCAAGTGGTATTACTCACCATACATGGAGTATGTCGAAGTCATGTTTTGGTTGGGTGGTTTTGCAGTGTAGTGGCTTTGCTAGCCACCGTAGCGTGGCAAATTCAGTTAGTTCTGCCACTTAAAGCTTGGCAGAGTGGTTTTAGCGTTTTCCCGAATGATGTAATTCCGAATGCCGTAATTCCGAATTGGGCTGAAGCGGATATAGATCTACTATGTGTTGCATCGCAGCAACCTTTTTCTGGATCTTAGCCATGTCACTCGTATCCCTTCGCCAAGTTCTCGATCACGCCGCCGAACACGGTTACGGCGTACCCGCATTCAACGTAAATAACCTCGAACAAGTTCAGGCTATTTTGCAAGCCGCTGATGCTACATCCAGCCCGGTTATCCTGCAGGCCAGTGCCGGTGCGCGTAAATATGCAGGCGAGCAGTTTTTAAAAACGCTGATCGAAGGCGCAGTAGCCAGCTACCCGCATCTGCCTATCGTAATGCACCAGGATCACGGCGTTAGCCCCGCTGTTTGCTTAACTGCAATCAAGATGGGCTTTACCAGCGTGATGATGGATGGCTCCTTATTGCAAGACGGCAAGACACCATCAGACTACGCCTACAATGCTGCGGTGACGGCCGAAGTGGTACGCATGGCCCACTCTTGTGGCGTATCGGTAGAAGGCGAGCTGGGCTGTTTGGGTAGCTTAGAAACCGGCATGGGCGAAGAAGAAGACGGCGTAGGTGCAAACCGCGTCTTAAGCCATGCCGAAATGCTGACTGATCCGCAAGAAGCGCTGGCTTTTGTGAAAGCCACCGGCGTAGATGCACTGGCGATTGCCATCGGCACCAGCCACGGCGCATATAAATTCACCAAGCCACCCTGCGGCGAAGTATTGGCAATTGATCGCGTGCGCGCCATTAACGCCGCAATCCCCGATGTGCATCTGGTGATGCACGGCTCATCTAGTGTGCCGCAAGAATTGCTCGAAGAAATGCGCAAATACGGTGGAGAGTTGAAACCTACATGGGGAGTTCCCGTAGAAGAAATCCGCCGCGCCATCCAGTACGGCGTGCGCAAAATCAATATCGACACCGATTTGCGCCTGGCCATGACCGCCGCCATCCGCCGCCACTTGGCCATGCACCCCGCAGATTTCGACCCCCGCGCCTACCTAAAACCCGCCATCGTCGCCATGCGCGAAATATGCGAAGCCCGCTACGACGCCTTTGGCGCGGCAGGGATGGCAGAGAAAATGAAACCGGTATCGCTAGAGAAAATGGCGTTGCGGTATAACAAGGCTTAAATATTAAGCATTAATAAAAAGGGGTGAGCACGAGAGATCGTGCTCACCCCTTTTTTAATTTTTAAAATGGCGAGGATGAATTTTGTTGCACTCTGAATGTATTGATGTAATACACCTTATTTATACATAGATAAAATTCATGTAAATCTAGCTCTCAAGTCTGTTTTTCAATTTTAGATTCTGAAAGGATTTTTTTTAAACATTCAATATGGGTGATTTTTTTAAGTAGGCGAGCCTAAATAGGATGGGGTGTAACGTCTGGCTAAAAAATAAATAGTGTTGTTGATTTGATTGACGTATGAATTAATATAAGTCTATGTGTTGTTTTTTTGTTGGTTTAAGTCGTGTAGTGTTTTTCTAGAGGCCTTTTGGGTAATTACAGGCTTGTTGAATAAATTGTATGCTTCGTTTTGGGTGTGAATTTAATGAGAAATTTTTTATTTGTTGTTTTGTTTTGTTTTTTTGCGCCAGCAGCGATTGCTTGTTCTGTTGTTGTGAGGAATAGCGGTGAAACAAACAAGCTATATACCTATACTTGCGATTCAAGAGCTAAAGCCACTGGTGCATGTATTGAATTTGCTAGTAGCAGAAATTACCCTGAATATACTGCGTATTGTCGAGATCGGTTAGTGAGTGGGGAGGGGGTTGGATGGTTACGTACGGGGCAGTTTACTTCTGATTATGGTCATTTTTTTTATTGTTCAGACTATGAGTTTCGTGGCCCAGTTAGTCAATCTTGCCGTCCCAAATGTGATGCGGGATTTTATTTGTCTAAAGCAAGCATCTGCCAGCCTCGTATCCCTTGCCCTAACGGTTTATGTTTGGAGCCAGAGCGGGGAACCCCAAACGTTTGCTCGGGTAACCCCATAAATACAGCAACAGGTAACAAACTTCAAATTGAGTTTGATTTTATATGGGGGAAGAATAATAAATTCACTCGATATTACAATGGAAATAGTAATTTTGAACAAGGACTAGGTATTGGTTGGAAACACTCTTTAATGAGACGTGTTACTTCTGTTCCTCTTTTATCATATTTTCCTCCTCCGGCAAATGATGTTGATCCAGATTGGCTTGCTTATTATGGTGTAGTAAGCAGTACTGCAACTAGTGGGATTAGCCATTATTTACTTGAGCTTGGAAATGGAAAAAATTTTGCATTTAACAGCAATGGTGAACCTCAAGTTGCTGCTGAAGATAATCCTTATAAGCTAGTTATTTCTTCTAGTGGTTTTACCATTAAAGATGGTATTAACACTGAAAGTTATAATAAGCAGGGAAAGCTAATTCAGATGAGCAAGTTGAATGCTCCAATAGTGACACTTGCTTATGATGAGTCTGACCGTCTTATTCAAGTATCGGATCAATTAGGGGACAAATTAGTTTTTAACTATGGCAATTCTATTTACTTAGCTAGTGTGCAAGCAAATGAAGTAACCGTTGCTTCTTATGCTTACGATGCTGGGCGTTTGAGTAAGGCGACTTATGCTGACAACACCAGTCGTCAGTACCTCTACGAAGACACCCGTAATCCATCTTTACTCACTGGCCTAATCGATGAAAATGGTCAGCGCTTTGCTTCGTGGGCTTACAACGAGCAAGGTCAGGCGATTTCGTCCGAGCATGCTGGTGGCGTGGATAAATTTACGCTTAATTTTGGCGGTGATCCTGCCAGCGGTACGCGCTGGACAGAAGAAACAGATCCATTGGGATCGGTAAGGCGCTATCAGTTCAAATTGATCACGGGAACATGGCGTTTGCAGGGCAAGGATCAACCAGGTGGCGCAGGCTGCAGTGCAGCAAGCAACAATCTGCTCTACGACGCCAACGGCAATGTCACCAGCCGTACAGACTTTAACGGCAATAAAACCACCTACGTTTACGATTTGGCGCGTAATTTAGAAACCAGCCGCACCGAAGCCGCTGGTACACCGCTTGCTCGTATCATCAGCACCGAATGGCATGCTACATGGCGCTTACTGCTTAAAGTGATCGAGCCTGGCCGTGTTACTAGCTTTGTGTACGATGCCAAAGCCAATCTGCTGAATAAAGCCATCATCGCCGACGGGCAAACCCGCCGCTGGAGCTGGACTTATGGCGATTTTGGGCAAGTTAAAACCAGCACCGATCCAGATGGTAAAACCAGTAGCTATCAATACGATGCTCAAGGTAATTTAACGACGCTAACTAATCCTGCTCAGCAGATTACTCAGTTCACCCGTTATGACGCCAATGGCAATCCATTAGAAATCCTTTCGCCAGATGGAATTAAATCGACGCTGACTTATGACGCGCGAAACCGCTTAATCAGCAAGCAAACAGCGAGCGCCCTCAGCCAGTTTTCCTACTGGCCAACCGGCTTATTAAAACAAGCGTCACTACCCGATGGGCTGGTCATTAACTATCTTTACGATGCAGCACATCGCCTGAACGAAGTGAAAGATAACCAAGGCAATCGTGTGGTTTACACCCTGAATAAAGTGGGCTTACAGGAGCAGGTGGATCGATACGATCCAGATGCCACCCTCGCTAATGGCCTGCTGCAAGTGCAGCAAGCGCAATCCACTCAGCCTGCTCGATAATATTTCAGAGGTAAACCGATGAAGCTACTTAAAACCTTGCCCGCTATTTTGGGCAGTATGCTCAGCTTGGGTGTGCTTGCTGCACCCACTGCAATCACACCCGCGGCATCATCCGTCAGTGCCTTGCCCACTCATGCCGCTGTAATTAGCCGCTTTCAGCGTTTTGATGCTTTAGGCCGTTTAGAAAAAGAATGGGATGCCAAAGGCCAGATCTATAGCTACAGCTATGACGCAAACGGCAACCGCCAGACCAGCACCGATCCGCTGGGGCGGGTGACGCGCTATGAGTACGATGCTTTAAATCGGCTCAGCAAAAGCACTGATGCGGCGGGTAAATCTACGCTCATGAGCTACGATGCCCGCGATAATCTGGTGCAAGTCACCGATCCTGAAGGCTTTAAAACCAGCTATAGCTACAACGGTTTTGATGACCTGATTAAATTAGTCAGCCCCGATACCGGCACTACCAGCTATACCCGCAGCCCCAGCGGCCAGCTTAAAACCCGCGTTGACGCCAGAAAAAAGACCGCCACGTACAGCTACGACGATCTGGGCCGTGTAAGCAGCATTAACTTTGGCGATGGCGTTCAGAGCTTTACTTACGATACGCAGCTCAAAGGCAAACTCGCCAGTATCACCGATCCAAGTGGCGGCACGGCCTATCGCTATGATGCACAGGGAAATCTTGCTCAAACGCAGACCCAAATTGGCACCGTAGTGGGCACGGTGGCTTACTTATCTAATAGTAGTGGTCAGCTGGAGCGTATTACCTATCCTAGTGGCACAATGATTAGCTATTTGCGTAATGCCACAGGGCAAATCAGCAGCGTGCAAATCAATGGAGCAACCCTGCTTGATCAAATCGTTTGGTCGGGCAATATGGGGGTGCAAAGCTGGCGCTGGAGTAATGGTCAGCTTTGGGCAAGGGTGGCAGAGAACACTGGCCTGCTTGCTGGGCAAACGCTTGCCGACGGCAGCCGTACTTATACTTACGATGCAGTAAGCAATCTGCGCCAAATCACGGACGTAAACGCCCCACAGCGTAGCCAGCAATATAGCTATGACGTGATGGACAGGTTAAATTTGGTCGTCAGTAATAGCACTTCTTTTAACTACTATTACGACTTCAACGGCAACCGAACCGACCAAACCATTGGCGCGGCAACCACAAATTATAAGCACGACACCCAAAGCAATCGCCTGCTCTCAACCACTGGGGCAAATCAAGCCACTTACACTTACGATGCTGCAGGTAATCGGGCTAACGATAATGGTTGGGTGCTCACTTATAACAACGCTGGCCGCTTAATCAAATCCACCAAGGGCACGGCTACGCTTAGCTACACCTACAATGCCCTTGGGCAAAGGGTGAAGAAAGTTGCACCAAGTGGCACAAGCTTATTTGTTTACGATCAGCAAGGCTATTTGATC
>NZ_JANXSO010000156.1 GCF_025352645.1 Iodobacter sp.
CCATATTCAAAGCGGTTCGGCACCACAAAATCGACCACCGCGCCCAGCATGGCAAGGCCCCGCATCCCCGCCGCGCAAGCCGTAGCGCCATCGGCATCGTAATCGGCCACGATCAGAATCCGCTCTTTGGCGGCTATCGCATCGGCAAGGCGCTTGCCTGCCTCAATGATGTTTTTTAAGCCATGAAAGGGCAAAAGATGCGCCAGTTCGTGCTCCAGCTCGCTGCGGCTATGAATGCCACGCGCTGCATATAAACGCGCTTCAAGCGCTGTGTAGCCCTGCTGGCAAAGAAGAGATTCGGCAGCGGCAGGAACGATGCGGGGGGTGATGGTGGTCATTTTGGCTCAATGAAGAAAAGCGATGGGGCAAATCATATAAATGTAGGGTGGGCAACTGTGCCCACGCGAAAATTGCAAACTTTGCAAGGCATGGGGATATCGCACTTACACGTGTCAAATATGTCTCTTGCACGCGTGGGCACAAAATCGTGCCCACCCTACATGAATTTCCACGGTAATTTGGGTTTTTGCCAGATTTTCCAGCGTAGGGAGCGGTCAATTTGTAAGGCTAGGCCCAGATCGGGGAAGGTCATCGCTAGGGATGTTCTTTTCCCAGATTTTAAATCGGCCAGTAGCGGTGCAAACCAGTCTCGCTCTAGGCTTAGCCAGCCCTCACGCCAATCATGGGCATTGCCATAGCATGCGCCAAGGCGCAGCTGATCGAGCATCACTAGCGCATCCCCCACCGGCATAGACTCTGCACTTGGTGGCAGGCGCTGTACGCTCTCGCCCCCCAAATGCATCAAGCCAGCCAACATCTGCTCATTGCTATAAACGCTAATGCCGGGCAATACCGGCGTCTCCACGATTGGATAAACCGATCCGCCCCATGGCCACAGGCTGTTAATGGTTTGCGATTGCTCGCGGTGTTCGTTCACGCTATGGGTATAAAGATACATCTGAATTTCATTGAGCAGGCGATGCCATTTCAACGCATCAGCCCCCTTGGGTAGCAAGGTATCAATATCGCGGCCAATCGCAGCATCTAGCGGAGTCCAAGTTAGCTTTGGATCTACCGGCAGGCGCAAATACCAGCGTGTTGGCGTAGCCGCCACAAATAAGATGCCGTCTTCTCCAAACACACTATTAAGCCCTGCCACCAAGGAATCGGCCTCGGCCTGGCTCAGCTGAAACTGGTGAGCATCAAACAGCAGCAGACCATCTCGCTCAATCTTAAGATGCACGGGATCAGCACGCAGCCAAAAGCCTGGGCTGGCGGTGGGATGATCTAGGCCAAGGCTTAAAGCAGCAGCGGGCAACGACGGCAGGCCAACCAAGCCAGCCAGCCATTCTTCAACGCTTTGCTTTTGGGAAGGCAAGCGCTGGCCACGCCCACATAACATGGCCAGCGCAGGTAGCTCTAAGCCCGTGGTGATAAACCGGCACTGATCCGCATCGGGCCAGTCGGCATAAGGAATAACTAGATGAAGTGACATAGGGGAATTTTACAACAAGATGCGGGCAAGCAGCGATAAGGGCTCAGCGCAGCCCGCCCTAAAGATATAAACGCCAGATTGAATAATCAGGCCTGAGCGCTCGCTACAAAAACATACTCAAGCACTTCATCACCATACCCATCACTCTGCCCCGTGGCGCGCCAGCCCAGATGCCTGTAAAAGCCAAAGGATCTCACCTTGGGATCGGCCGCACAGCCAAGAAAAAGCCGACCGTGGCCTAGTGATTTCAAATCAGACATCACATTTTGCAACAGCATTTTGCCTATGCCTTGGTTCTCATGCTCTGGCAACAGCGCTAAAACTACAATTTCGCCAGTACTCACAGCGCCAAAGCAATACGCTGCCATTTGCCCACCAACGTGATAAACGTAACCTAACAGCTCGCCCGATTCGACTTGAGCCGCCCATGAAGCCTCGGTAATACCAAGCTCGGCTAAGCGCTCTTTAGAAATCGCGTTTTCTCGCGTTTTGCCTCTAATGACAATGCACTCTGCAATATCAGATGGCAGCGCAAGGCGAGTATTCAAAAACAAGGTGTTCAATATTAATCTTCTTCCATTTGAAAGCGGCGACGGTTGAGCTCTTCTTCTTTTACGCTATCAATCTCACGCATTAAGCCACGTACATCGGCTTTTTTCTCGCTGCGTCTTGCGCGGCCTGTGAGCGCCACTTCTGGATGCAACTCGCCTTTCTCGTAATGGCTCCAAATCTCAAAGGCGTAATCGGTATTTAGTAACTCAGGGGCAAATTGGCCGAAGTAAGTGGCCAAATTACCCACATCGCGTTCCAACATACTAAAAGCGCTGTTATTACCGGCCGCATCCACCGCTTGGGGCAGGTCAATAATCACAGGGCCATCTGCATCGACCAAAATATTGTATTCAGATAAGTCGCCATGAATCACGCCAGCACAAAGCATCAACACCACTTGCTTGATCAGCATCGCGTGATACGCCAGTGCTACTTCGGCGCTTAACACCACGTCATTTAAGCGCGGTGCGGCGTGGCCTGCGGCGTCGGTAACCAGCTCCATCAAGAGCACGCCTTCAAAGCAGTTATATGGGGTGGGCACGCGCACGCCTGCCGCTGCTAAGCGGTGCAAGGCGTCTACTTCGGCGGTTTGCCAGACTTCTTCAGCCATTTTGCGGCCATAACGGCTGCCTTTTTCCATGGCACGGGCATCACGCGAGCCTCGAACCTTGCGGCCTTCTTGATACGCGGCGTTTTGCTTAAAGCTGCGCTGGTTCGCTTCTTTGTAAACCTTGGCGCAGCGCACATCATCGCCACAGCGTACTACGTAAACCACGGCTTCTTTGCCACTCATCAGCTGGCGGAGTACTTCATCAACAAGTCCATTCTGAACAAGTGGTTCTAATCTTTTCGGGGTTTTCATTTTCCAAAGTCCGGTATTAGCAAACAGCAGTGTGCCTTATGCCATAAATTCGC
>NZ_JANXSO010000048.1 GCF_025352645.1 Iodobacter sp.
AAGCATGCCGCCAGCGTTCAATCTGAGCCAGGATCAAACTCTTTAGTTTAATCGCTAAGCTAGTACTTACTGGCTTACTTTATTTTGAACATCCATCGCTGAATGCTCATCACTCATGTAAGCACTTGTTTCGCTTCCGAATCAAGCACTCACACTCATCGACTGTATTTTGTTAAAGATCGTCTCGCTGTGACATCACTGTGTGGCTGTGTGTGCTGCAGCGAGAGGCCGAAATATACGGGCTGGGGCCGCCTCGGTCAAGCACTGGCGCGCAATAAAATCGCAGTAATGGGCTAAGTGATTGATTTAAATAAGCTGCACTTGTGTAAGCAGAAACACTAATTACAAAACAAACAAGCCGCTTCACGAAGCGGCTTGTTTAAAACAACGCAATCATTTGCCTCAAACAAACAACCTACACGATGATGCCGCCACCCAAACAGACTTCTCCATCATATAAAACCACTGATTGCCCTGGGGTAACGGCCCATTGCGCTTCATCAAAGCGTAATTCGCAACGCCCATCTTCAATCCAAAGCAACTCACATGCGGCATCTTGCTGACGGTAGCGTGTTTTTGCAGTGTATCGCCCTAAGGCAGGCGCTTCACCCAATATCCAAGAAAGATCTTGTGCCTGCAAAGTATTTTTGAGTAGTAGAGGATGATCGTGCCCTTGCACCACAACGAGTTCGTTTTTAGCCATATCTTTGCCAGCAACAAACCAAGGGGCTCCTTCGCCACCGATCCCCAAACCTTGGCGCTGCCCAATAGTGTGATACATCAAGCCCATATGCTCACCCATTACCTTGCCTTCTGGTGTAACCATTGGGCCTGGGACTTTGGGTAGGTAACGATTTAAGAACTCACGAAACGGTCGTTCACCAATAAAGCAAATCCCTGTACTGTCTTTCTTATTGGCATTATGCAAGCCAATTTTCTCGGCTAAGTCACGGACATCTGTTTTTAACATATTGCCCAAGGGAAAAACGGCGTGGGCAACTTGCTCTTGGCTCAGCTTATAAAGGAAATAGCTCTGGTCTTTACTACCATCTTTTGCACGAAGTAGCTCGGTACGCCCATCTGGGCGAAGGCGATTAGATGCGTAATGCCCCGTCGCCAACTTGCTACCCCCTAATTTAATGGCGTAATCGAGAAAACATTTAAACTTGATTTCGCTATTGCATAAGATGTCTGGATTTGGCGTTCTGCCCGCCGAATACTCGGCCAAGAAATAACTAAAGACTTGGTCTTTGTATTCTTGGGCAAAGTTAACTAACTCGATATCGACACCGACCTTATCCGCTACCGAGATCGCATCCAAGCTATCTTGCTTGATTGAGCAATACTCATCGGTATTATCGTCTTCCCAGTTTTGCATAAAGACGCCAACCACTTCGAAACCTTGCTCTTTAAGCAACCAAGCCGTTACCGAGGAATCAACCCCGCCCGAAAGCCCTACTACTATCTTGTCTGACATCCTCTAAACCTCGGCGGCTCTGCCGCCCATGTAATCAAAATTACGCAAAATCTCTAGCGGATAACAGCAGCCCGCCAAATAATCATCAATGCACTCTAGCAATAAGGGACTGCGATGTTGGCTAACACGCGCCACAATTTCATCACGCGTCAGCCAAACAGCTCGCTCAATATCAGTATCTAAAGCACGCCCTTCATCAATCCCCATGACTACGCCACTGAAGGAGAAGCGAAGGTATGTTAACTCTGGCTGCTCAGGAGGCGACCATTGATAAATACCTAATAAGGCTTGTGGCTCGAAATAATGCGCCGTTTCTTCTAGTGTTTCCCTAATAGCAGCATCAACAATGCTTTCACCATATTCAATATGACCTGCAGGCTGATTAAGTTTTAACTCGCCGTGAATAATCTCTTCAACCAATAAAAAACGCCCGTCTTTCTCAATAACGGCGGCGACGGTGGCGTTAGGCTTCCACATTGCAGCTCCTTCCTTCTAATTAACGCGTCTTGTTTGGGCCACGACGGCCGCGCTGCTTAGGCCTTGCCATAGACTCGACTGGGGTTTGTTGCCGAGGAGCCGCAACAAACTCTTCACGCCAAGTGCCTAAAGGCAAATGATCTAAAGTCCAATCACCAATTGCATAGCGTACCAATCGCAAAGTAGGAAAGCCCACTTTGGCAGTCATGCGCCGCACCTGACGATTTTTACCCTCGCGGATAATAATTTCAAGCCAAGTCGTTGGTACGCTAGCACGAAACCGTACCGGCGGTATGCGTGGCCATAATTGCGCAGGCTCTTCGATAATTCTGACTTGTGCGGGCTGAGTCGTAAAATCCCCCAGATTAACGCCCGTCAATAAAGGCTGCAAATCTAGCAATGTCGGGCTACCCTCTACCTGCACCCAATAAGTTTTTGCCAGCTTGTGCTTGGGATCAGCAATTTTAGCCTGCAAAGGCCCTGAATCTGTTAAAAGCAACAGGCCTTCAGAATCAGTATCTAAACGTCCCGCTGGATAAACGTCCTTAATAGGAACAAAATCAGCCAGCGAAGCGTGCGGCGGCGAGGGTGAAAACTGGCAAATCACCCCGTAAGGTTTATTTAAAAGAATAAGCTTTGGCATAGCGGCTTGGCAGTATTGCTACAAAACAGCGATAATAGGCTGTTTTTTCGTTGGCGCTCCACAAGAAATTCACAATACCAGCCAACGAAACGCGACAAACCACTCGACACAACAGGAATGCACAGATGAGCCTGATCAAAGTTCCGCAGGATGGCGCGAAAATCGTCCAAAACCTTGCGACCCCAGATAATCCAATTATCCCATTTATCGAAGGTGATGGCATTGGCGTAGATATCACCCCGGTGATGATCGACGTTGTCGACGCAGCGGTAAAGAAATGCTACGGCGGCGGCCGTAAGATTCACTGGATGGAAATCTATTGCGGTGAAAAAGCATCTAAATTGTATCCAGATGGCACTTACCTGCCAGAAGAAACCTTAGCTGCACTGCAAGAATACGTAGTATCGATCAAAGGCCCACTAGCAACACCAGTTGGCGGCGGCATTCGCTCACTAAACGTAGCACTGCGTCAGCAACTTGACCTCTACGTTTGTCTGCGCCCAGTACGCTATTTCCAAGGTGTTCCATCGCCAGTTAAGCATCCAGAATTGATCGAAATGGTCATTTTCCGTGAAAATACCGAAGATATCTACGCCGGTATCGAGTGGGATGCTCAATCTGAAGGCGCGAAAAAAGTCATCAACTTTTTGCAAAATGAAATGGGCGTGAAGAAAATTCGCTTCCCAGAAACATCGAGCATTGGCATCAAGCCTGTAAGCAAAGATGGTACTGAGCGCCTTGTACGTCGTGCGATTCAATACGCAATCGACAACAACCGTAAGAGTGTTACCTTGGTTCACAAGGGCAACATCATGAAATACACCGAAGGCATGTTCCGCACTTGGGGCTATGAATTAGCCAAGAAAGAATTTGGCGGTGTAGAGATTGATGGAGGCCCATACCTTGAGCTACCAAATGGCATCGTGATTAAAGATGTGATTGCGGATGCATTCTTACAGCAAATCTTGTTACGTCCTGCTGAATACGATGTTATTGCCACACTAAATCTGAATGGCGACTACATCTCCGATGCACTCGCTGCACAGGTAGGCGGTATCGGTATTGCTCCTGGTGCAAACTTGTCGGATAGCGTTGCCATGTTTGAAGCAACACACGGCACCGCACCGAAGTACTCCGGTCAAGACAAAGTAAATCCTGGCTCATTGCTGCTGTCTGCAGAAATGATGTTGCGTCATATGGGCTGGAAAGAAGCTGCTGACTTGATTATTACTGCCATGGAAAAAACCATCGCGGATAAGATCGTTACTTACGATTTTGCCCGCCTAATGGATAATCCAACAGAAGTGAGTTGCTCAGGATTTGGTAAGGCAATCATTGAACGCATGTAATCAATGATTCAGCTCTAAGCTGGTCCAACCCCGCTTCGGCGGGGTTTTTATTGGGCGCAGTATACAAACCAGAAAATTCAGACGTAAAAAACCCCGCCTTGGCGGGGTTTTTTGATCACCAGCAGCTAATTAAGCAGCTTGGATGTTAGAGGCTTGTTTGCCTTTAGCACCATTGGTGATGTCGAAAGAGACGCGCTGGCCTTCTTTCAGTGTTTTAAAGCCTGGCATGTTGATCGCGGAGAAGTGAGCGAAGATATCTTCGCCGCCTTCGTCTGGAGTCACAAAGCCGAAACCTTTAGAATCATTGAACCACTTTACGGTACCTAGAGCCATTTTGGCACTTCCTATCTAAACAGTGAAACATGGACTACTCCGGTATGGAGCCCCAACTAAGGGATAGTCCGAAAATACCCGCCTAAGCGGGATACCCATCACCTAGCTGCGATTAAGCAGCTTGGATGTTAGAGGCTTGTTTGCCTTTAGCACCGTTGGTGATCTCGAAAGAGACACGTTGGCCTTCTTTCAAGGTTTTGAAGCCTGGCATGTTGATCGCTGAGAAGTGAGCGAAAATGTCTTCGCCGCCTTCGTCTGGAGTAACAAAGCCGAAGCCTTTAGAATCATTGAACCACTTAACAGTGCCCAGAGCCATTTGGGGTCTTTCCTATCAACTTGTAAAACATGAACCGCCTCTTAAAGAGGCACCATGAGGTTTGAGATCCAAGACCAGCAAAACGGCCAAACCGGTACTGCAGAAACTTGTACATCAAACTCGAGCCACCTTTTTACGCGACTTTTACACCGAAGGTCAAGTAAAATTCTAAAAATGGCGGCGCGCATTAAATAAAAAACCACAGTCAAAAATAAGCAAATACACCATCCACCCACGTTGATGAAGATCAGAGCTTGAAAAAGAGCGAGGGAGGACCAAAATGATTACAAACCACACAAATTGGTAGCAAAATGCCTGCACAGCATCAAACCGATGCCGAACTTAATCAGCAATCGATACTCTCACCACCACCCGCTTTGTGGCGTGTACTGCTGTTAAACGATGACTTTACACCGATGGATTTTGTCATCAATGTATTAGAAAAATTTTTTGGAATGAACCGTGAACGAGCAACGCAGGTTATGCTTAAAGTTCACACAGAAGGGCGCGGGATGTGTGGGATTTTTCCTAAGGACATTGCGTCCACCAAGGTCGCAGAAGTCAGCCAGTATTCCAGGCAACATCAGCAGCCACTGCAATGCACAATGGAGGTGAACGAATGATTGCCCAAGAACTTGAAGTCAGCCTCCACATGGCCTTTACGGATGCGAGGCAAAAACGCCACGAGTACATTACCGTGGAGCACCTCTTACTTGCGCTGCTAGACAACCCATCTGCAGCGGAAGTATTACGTGCATGCGGCGCGCACATGGATGAGCTACGTCGCCAACTTGGCGACTTTGTAAAAGAGCACACTCCAGTCGTTTCTGGCGATGGTGAAGTTGAAACCCAACCTACCATTGGTTTTCAACGCGTCATACAACGCGCTATTTTACACGTGCAATCTTCTGGTAAAAAAGAAGTAACGGGCGCCAATGTGCTCGTTGCCATATTTGGCGAGAAAGACAGCCACGCGGTTTATTACCTGCACCAACAAGCGATTACACGTCTGGACGTGGTAAATTTTATTGCTCATGGCATTGCAAAATCGGCTAGCGCACAGCAGCCTATTCCACGCACAGAGCAAAACGAAGAACACGAAGAAGAAACTACCGCAGGCGGGGCACTCAGCAGTTTCACTGAAAACCTAAATCAGCAAGCCATTGCCGGGCGGATAGATCCTCTCATTGGGCGTGAGCATGAATTAGAGCGCGTCATTCAGACACTATGCCGTCGTCGCAAAAACAACCCTCTGCTAGTAGGAGAAGCAGGTGTTGGTAAAACTGCGATCGCCGAAGGGTTAGCACGGCGTATTGTTGAAGGAAACGTACCTGACATCCTTAAAGACGCCACAGTTTACGGCCTTGATATGGGCGCACTCCTTGCAGGAACCAAATATCGCGGCGACTTTGAGCAGCGCCTAAAAGCCGTAATCAAACAGCTACAAGAAGAACGCAATGCTGTGCTGTTTATTGATGAAATTCATACTTTAGTTGGTGCAGGTGCAGCTTCTGGTGGCACCTTAGATGCCTCTAATTTATTGAAGCCCGCACTCTCAAATGGCACATTAAAATGCATTGGCGCCACTACTTATACCGAATACCGTGGCATTTTTGAAAAAGACAACGCCTTATCACGTCGCTTCCAAAAGATTGATGTGCCCGAACCAACCGTCGAACAGACGATTGAGATCCTAAAAGGCTTAAAAGATAAATTTGAGCAACACCATGGCGTGAAATACACCTTGGCAGCGCTCACAACAGCTGCCGAGCTTTCTGCCAAATACATCAATGATCGTCACTTGCCCGACAAAGCGATTGATGTCATTGATGAGGCGGGTGCTGCACAAAAGATTTTGCCTAAATCCAAGCAAAAGAAAACCATTAACAAACACGAAATCGAAGAAATCGTGGCTAAGATTGCGCGCATTCCGCCAAAGAGCGTATCAACTAACGATCGCAATACCCTTAAAACGCTAGAAAGCGATCTTAAACGCGTGGTATTTGGCCAAGAAAAAGCCATTGAATCAGTAGCAACTTCAATCAAAATGGCAAGGGCAGGTCTAGGCAATCCACAAAAACCGATTGGTGCCTTCTTATTTAGCGGCCCAACTGGCGTAGGAAAAACCGAGGTTGCCCGCCAGCTAGCCTATACCATGGGTATTGAATTGCTACGTTTTGATATGTCCGAGTATATGGAGCGCCACGCGGTTAGCCGTTTAATTGGTGCGCCTCCAGGCTATGTTGGCTTTGAGCAAGGCGGTCTGCTCACCGAAGCGATTACCAAGCACCCATACGCTGTATTGCTGCTGGATGAAATTGAAAAAGCACATCCAGACATCTTTAACGTGCTGTTACAAGTTATGGATCACGGCACGCTCACTGATAACAACGGGCGTAAAGCAGACTTTAGAAATGTCGTCATTGTTATGACCACCAATACCGGTGCGGAAACGCTGACAAAATCGGTGATTGGCTTTACGACTAGCAAGCAAACCGGCGACGAAATGCAAGAAATTAAGCGGATGTTTACACCTGAATTCCGCAACCGCTTAGATGCAATCATTCCATTTGCACCACTTTCGCACGAAATCATTATGCAAGTTGTAGATAAATTCCTCATTCAACTTGAAGTGCAGCTGCAAGAAAAGAAAGTAGAAGCACACTTTACCCCTGCTTTGAAAACACACCTTGCCGCCGAAGGCTTTGACCCAATGATGGGGGCTAGGCCAATGGCAAGGCTGATTCAAGATACCATTAGGAAAGCACTTGCCGATGAGCTGCTGTTTGGTCGATTAATACATGGCGGCGAGGTAACGATCGATATTGATGATGATGGCAAAGTTAGCCTAGATATCAGTAATAAAGAAGCCATTCCCGCTTAAGTGCTAAAGCAAAAAATCCCCATCCAACACTGGATGGGGATTTTTTTATGCCAAACATCCCATTACCATAAATACACTGATTACGCCTGTTGCTGTACCACAACAGTTTGTGCAGGCATTGGCACAGGAAATCCAGCCGCAGCCAAGCTTTCTTTAATAGTGCGATTAGTATCAAAATAGACTTGCCAATAATGATCATTATGGCAATACGGTCGCACCACCAAGACCGGCCCAACCAAATTAAACTCAAGGATTTCTACATCAACCTTAGGCTCAGCCAATACATTTGGAATAGCCGCGATCTTATCGCGCAATACCTGCATCGCGGCAACATGATCTGCACTCCCTGCTAATTGAGCCTTTAAATCAACTCGGCGAAATGGATTCAAAGTGAAATTCTGAATATTGTCAGAAAAGATCTTATTATTTCCAACCAAAGTCATCACATTATCTGGCGTATTAATCATGGTAGAAAATAAACCAATTTCGCTCACAGTTCCCACGATCCCTGCAACCGCGACAAAATCACCCACCTTAAACGGGCGTAACACAATAATAAAAGCACCTGCAGCAAAATTAGCCAATAAACCGGACCAAGCCATGCCAATTGCAATACCACCAGCGGCAATTAACGCCGCGAATGTTGTGGTTTGAATCCCACAGTAGCCCAAGATGCCAATCACGAGCAAGATATTCAAAGTAACCGTAATAACTGAGCCAACATAACGCAATACGGTAGGATCAACCTTTTGCTTACTTAAAGAGCTTTGCACCAAACGAACGGCAAAACCGATTAGCCAGCGGCCTATTACCCAAAAAGCAATCGCGGCAATGATTTTTACCCCGAACTCTGCGATATAACCCATAGCAAGTTCTTGATACTTCTGCGCCCAAGTTGCATCCATTCCATTTCTCCCCGAGCCGCCAAACGGCGGATTAGTTATGAGATTAGCATATGTGGATTATTCTTATGAACGAGAACCACGCGGATGGTGTTCTTTATGCAACGATTTCAAACGAGCCGATGCAACATGAGTATAAATCTGAGTAGTCGTGATATCAGCGTGCCCAAGCAACATCTGCACCACACGCAAATCAGCGCCATGATTCAACAAGTGTGTGGCAAAAGCATGCCTTAAAACGTGTGGACTTAAATGACTCGCATCAATACCCGCTGTGCCGGCATACTGCTTAATAATGTACCAAAACCCCTGCCGAGTAAGGGGGCGACCACGCTGATTAACAAAGGCCTCCGCCACCTGATGCACCCCAACTAGCAGCGGTCGAGAATGAGCCAAATATTGCTCAACCCAATCAGCAGCCACTTCTCCCATTGGCACTAAACGCTGCTTACCGCCCTTGCCTGCCAAAATCTGCACATAGCGCTCACGTAATTTTATTTGCCCTAATGGCAGAGTAACTAGCTCGCTTACGCGTAAACCGGTAGCGTACATCAGCTCTAACATGGCCCGATCTCTTAAGCCACCGGCCTGATCAAGCTCTGGAGCCAATAAAAGCGCCTCAATTCGATCCTCATCCAAGGCCTTAGGCAGGGGGCGAATCCGTTTTGGGGCGGTTAATTCACCGGTAGGATCAAAACTAGCCTGCCCTGATAAAATCCAGTGCCGATAAAATTTGCGTAAGCTGGCCATACGCCGCGCCAAAGTGGCGGCTTTCATATCACGAGCCTGTCTCGCTAAAAAAGCTTGCACGCACTCTCGATCAGCGCTCAGCAGATCACACTGCCGCTCCGCCAACAGCCATTGAGCCCAAATCAGCAAATCGCGCCGATAACTATCAATGGTATTTTTAGACAACTGATCACTCAGCCAAACGGCATCTAAAAATTCATCAATTAACAGTAATTGCTCATCCATAGTTTGCTTGCTCATGATTTAGCAACCAGCGCTTAATAGGCAACCAATCCACACCACTTCGTCCAGCATTAAAACCACCCAAGCCTTTGGCCGCCACGACTCGATGACAAGGAATAAACAAAGGCAAAGGATTTTTACCGCAAGCACCGCCTACCGCTCGAGGACTAGACTGAACACACTTGGAAATTTCGGCATAGGTTTGCACATTTCCAACTGGAATCGCAGCAATCGCTGCCAAAACCTTATGTTGATGCGCACTAACCGACAAAGCCCAAGGCAGATCAAAGACAAACAAGGGATTTTGAAAATAACAGGCTAACTGACGTGTCGCCTCTACGAGCAGAGGACTTGTTGCCGCCAATAAAGGAGCAGGAGGAGGAAGAAATTCAAGCAAAACTAACTGAGCGTCATGTTCGGCTAGCCCAAGAAGCCCAACGGGGCTTGCAATAACCGCATGATAAGACATGTTTTCGATGCGCATAACAACCTCAAACGATCTTTGTTATGGAAACGAAAACGCGGGCACTCGGCCCGCGTTTAAATACTGAGTTGCTTAAAAAATTAAGCAGCAGCTTTAGCAACAATCTTACGTGCTGGCAATTTTTCCTTAATACGTGCAGATTTACCTGAACGATCACGGAGGTAGTAAAGCTTAGCACGACGTACATCGCCGCGACGCTTAACTTCGATACCAGCTACCAGTGGTGAGTAAGTTTGGAATGTACGCTCAACACCCATACCGGCGGAAATTTTACGCACGATAAAGGAGCTATTCAGGCCGCGATTACGCTTAGCAATCACAACGCCTTCATAAGCCTGCAGACGCTCACGTGTACCTTCCTTAACCTTGACCTGAACGATCACGGTGTCGCCTGGGGCGAAAACAGGAATAGTCTTAGCTAAGCGAGCGATTTCTTCTTGCTCAAGTATTTGAATCAAATCCATGGGGTATTACTCCAATGTGAAGCTTGTTCCTTCAAAGGTGGTCAAACCACCTGATCCTGGCTTGTCGCCAGATCCGCCTTAAATTCGGCCAGAAGACGAGCTTCCTCTTTTGATAGCTGTCGCTCTTTTAACAAGTCAGGCCTACGCAAAAGCGTTCGACCCAAAGACTGTTTTAAGCGCCAGCGCCGTATCAGTGCATGATTCCCTGAAAGTAAGACTTCCGGTACATTCATACCTAGATAATTTTCGGGACGGGTGTAATGCGGGCAATCCAGCAACCCATCCACAAATGAATCTTCTTCTGCACTCGCTGCGGTGTTAAGCACGCCGGGCAATTGGCGAATGATGGCATCCATCAACACCATTGCAGGCAGCTCTCCACCTGAAAGCACATAATCGCCAACCGAGATTTCCTCGTCGATCTGGCGATCCAGCAAACGCTCATCTACACCCTCATAACGACCACATAACAAAACCAGACCCGGCTTTTTTGCTAGCTCTAGCACTTTATCATGCGTTAATGTCGCCCCTTGGGGAGATAAATAGATGGTATGCGTTATAGCAACACCAGCCTTACGCTGCCTATTTTTAGCCGCTTCAAGCGCGCTTTCTAGCGGCTCTGGCAGCATCACCATACCTGGACCACCACCATAAGGCCGATCGTCTACAGTGCGGTGTTTGTCTATAGTGAAATCGCGTGGATTCCAACTGATTAGTTCAAACAAACCTAATTCAACCGCTCGCCGAGTAATACCATGACGAGTGATCGCCTCAAACATCTCTGGAAACAAAGTAATCACATCAAAGTGATTTACTTCAGCCTTAGTAATCAAGGCCCCAATCCACAGAGATTGTTTTAGCAGCAAGATCAACCTTGAGCACAACATGAGCCACAAAAGGTAGCAGACGTTCAGTCTGGCCATCTTTTACTACGATCACATCGTTAGCACCGGTTTCAAACACGTTATCCACAACACCCAGCTTCTCACCTTGCACATTGATGACATCTAGGCCGATTAAATCGATCCAGTAATATTCATCAGCAGCAGGTGCTGGCAACAGGCTGCGTGAAACTGCAATTTTACAACTCTTTAACGCAAACGCCGCATCGCGATCATTTACACCTTCAAGTTGAGCTGCAAGTTTCTTGGTATGAACTTGACCTTCAACAAGCGTATACGCTTGCCATTGACCTTCTTGACCGATCCACCAAGTGTCGTAGTCAAAAAGACTATCGGCATCTTCAGTATCACCCACCAAATTGATCCAGCCATGAATACCAAAAGCCCCACTCACGTAACCCATGATCAAAAGATCATCAGGCACTGACGATGAAGCCCGCTTTTGCGTAGTCACGGCTTGAATCAAGCAGCAACAGCAGCTGGTTTATAGCTCTTCAGCAACTTGGCAACGGAGTCAGAAGCTTGCGCACCAACGCCTACCCAGTAGCTTACGCGGTCCATAGCTAGACGCACGCCTTCTTCACCATCTTTGGCGAGTGGGTTGTAAAAGCCAAGACGCTCAACAAAGCGACCGTCACGACGATTACGGGAGTCAGTTACAACAACATTGTAAAACGGACGGTTTTTAGCACCGCCGCGGGAAAGACGAATAACAACCATGGCATTAAACCCAATAATGGAGATTAATTTAAAGGGGTTCGATTATGAAACAAAAACTCAAACCCCGCAAGAATAACCGGCAAAAGTACAGTAAAAACAATCACGTTGTAAAGCTTAACGTGATATTCGGCAGCCGGTCAGGTGCGAATTTTTTATAAATCTGGAACACTTAGAAGGGGATTACCCCTCTTAAACCAAGCAACAATAAGGGCCCTACGACTAAAATTTTTTATAAACCTGGCAACATTCCCTTCATACCACTCATTCCACGCATCAGCTTCGCCATACCGCCTTTAGAGAACTGTTTCATCATTTTTTGTGTTTCTTCAAACTGCTTAAGCAAGCGATTAACCTCTTGAACTTGCACCCCTGCCCCTGCTGCAATACGGCGTTTGCGGCTGGCCTTGAGTAGCTCAGGCTTACGACGCTCTTCTGGAGTCATCGAATTAATAATGCCCTCAATCCGCGCCACAGACTTGTCAGTCACTTGGCTATTGGCCATCTGGCTCACTTGGCCTGGCAGTTTATCCATCAAGGCGCTCATGCCGCCCATTTTTTTCATTTGCTGGATTTGTGTTTTAAAGTCTTCCAAGTCAAACCCTTTACCAGATTTGACCTTTTTCATCATTTTAAGTGCTTCTTCTTGATCGACGCTATTTTGCACGTCTTCAATCAAGGACAGCACATCGCCCATTCCTAAAATACGGCCAGCCATACGGTCTGGATGGAATGGTTCTAGGCCGGTGAGTTTTTCCCCTGTACCCAGAAATTTAATCGGTTTTCCCGTAATGTTTCTTACTGATAAGGCCGCACCACCGCGCGAATCACCGTCCATTTTAGTAAGCACAACGCCGGTTAAAGGCAGTGCTTCGTTAAAAGCTTTTGCCGTATTAACCGCATCCTGCCCCTGCATAGCATCTACCACAAACAGGGTTTCCACCGGGCTCACTGCCGCGTGTAGAGCCTTAATTTCTGCCATCAAGGCTTCATCTATAGCCAACCGGCCAGCCGTATCGACAATCAATACATCATGGAAATGTTTTTTCGCATAATCATGTGCAGCAAGCGCAATATCCACTGGCTTTTGCGTAATATCAGAAGGGAACCACTCCACTTCTAATTGTCCAGCCAATGTTTTTAACTGTTCGATCGCTGCGGGGCGATAAACGTCGGTCGACACCAGTAAAACTTTCTTTTTTTGCGTTTCTTTAAGTAATTTTGCCAACTTACCCGATGTAGTTGTCTTACCAGCGCCTTGCAAACCCGCCATTAAAATAACAGCAGGGGGTACGGCAGCCAAGTTGAGAGCGTCATTTTGCGCCCCCATTAATTTGGTCAGTTCTTCATAAACAACACCAATTACCGCTTGACCCGGTGTAAGACTACCAATAACTTCTTGACCTTGAGCGCGCACTTTAACGTCGTTAATAAACTGCTTAACGACAGGCAAAGCCACGTCAGCCTCAAGCAGGGCCATGCGTACTTCACGCATTGCGTCTTGAATATTGTCTTCCGTAAGGCGAGACTGGCCACGTAAATTTTTAACGACGCCAGATAGACGACTGGAAAGATTTTCGAACATGCTTGATCCTTTGCTTGGCGACTGCCCCAAGAGGGACCTCGCTCTGATAGACTTATATAATGAGCATTTTACCTGAAGTTAGCCCAGCGACTTATTTAGCGCTGCCGGCCTTAACCATATACCTGTTGCTTGGCTGGCATTTTTGCCGCAGCCGGCTTGCTTCTTCTCACTCCAAAAGCCTGCTTACGCCCACTCTGGAACAACTACTTTTAATCAGTGGCTTGTTGCTGCATGCTTTCGCCCTCTTTCCTCCCTTGCTTTGGGCAAGCACCTTGCACTTTGGTGCGGCAGAGGCACTATCACTCAGCGCATTTTCTACCTTGTGCATCTATATGTGTGGGCAATTTTTCTGGAAAATGGATGGTTTACAACCCCCAATGCTAGGCATCGCCGCGATATTTTTGCTGCTATCGATATTATTACCTAATGGGCATCCAATTACGTACCCATTAAGCCCATTATCTCGTGGCCACTTTTTATTAGCCATGTTTGCACACGGCATGCTACTTAATGCTGCAGGCGTTGCCATTCTAATGCGTTTTGCAGATCAAACACTGCATCAAGCCAAAGCAGGGTCTTTAATTCGCACACTTCCTCCTTTGATGACTTTAGAAAAACTCATGTTTGCCTGCGTACGCCTAGGCTTTATTTTACTGACCTTTGCCCTACTTTCAGGAATATTTTTTTCTGAGCTAGTTTGGGGCCATGGGCTTGTTGTCTCACACAAAGTCATCTTATCCATAGCCGCATGGCTCGTATTTGGCACCCTACTTTGGGGTAGATTTAAATACGGTTGGCGTGGGCGCTTCGCGGCCAACTGGACTCTTGCTGGCTTTGCACTACTCTTCCTAGGGTATATAGGTAGCCGTTTTGTTTTTGAGGCGCTCTTGCACCGTATATAATCAACACGCCTCCCTCTCAACCACGGGCCTTGTAATATTTTGGAACAACTCCCCTTAGCATTTCTCTATACTGCGCTTGCTGCTTGCTTATTTACATCTGCTTTTTTTTCTGGCGCAGAAACCGCCATGATGGCAGTTAATCGTTATAAAGTAGCCAGCAAAGCGCGCCAAGGTCATCGCGCCGCAGTTCGTACCCAAAAGTTACTTAGCCAAACAGACAAACTTCTTTCCGTCATTTTGATTGGCAATACCGTCATAAACACCGCCTCCGCAACATTATCCGCTCTTATTGCGGATCGCTTATTTTCGGGTAATGATTTCGCCTTAGGTATCGCTACATTATTGGTGGCAATTGCTATTCTTATTTTTTCCGAGGCGACCCCTAAAGTACTCGCAGCAACTTATGCAGAACCTTTAGCCTACGCGGCATCGTCCCCCTTACGGATTCTTCTAAAAGTGTTGTACCCTGCTGTTTGGCTAGTTAATTTATTTGTTAGCGCATTAATTAAAACATTACGTCTCAAAAAAAATAATGACAACCAACAAACGCTTTCTCCTGAAGAGCTGCGCTTATTGGTTTTAGAATCTGGGCGGCACATGGAGAAAAAGCATCATACGATGCTATTAAACCTATTTGAACTGGCAAGTATTACGGTAGATGATGTAATGACACCACGCCATCAAATGGAAAGTATTGATTTAGACGCCCCAACAGATGAAATTCGCAAACAAATATTTACTTGTCATCACACTCGCCTCCCCGTTTATTCTTGTAATCCTGACAATATCATTGGCATTTTGCATATTCGGAAAGTTTTATCTTTAAAAGAGGATGAAGTAGATCAAACTAGCTTGCGTGAAATGATGCGTCCACCCTACTTTATTCCATCTAGCACCCCCTTATTTACACAATTACAAAACTTCCAAGAAAATAAACGTAGAATAGCTGTCGTTGTTGATGAATATGGTGAAATGCAAGGACTGGTTACACTTGAAGATATTCTGGAACAGGTAGTCGGAGAATTCACCACGAATGCCCCAACGCAAGGCGCAAAGGTTCTACGCCAACCTGATGGCAGTATTTTACTGGATGGCGCATCAAGCCTACGTGAGTTAAATAGAAAGCTTCGATTATCGTTTCCTGTTGATGGCCCAAAAACATTAAATGGTTTAATCCTTGAGCACTTTCAAGATATCCCAGATGCAGGTACTTGCCTTGTTTTAGCCGGCCAGCGGATTGAAATTGTTCAAACACAGGACCGCAGCATTCGCGTTGTCCGCCTTTATGCACCTAATATTTGATTTACAGCATTAATTTATTTTTCTTTAGTTTGGAATAGCAACGCAAGATTAAAAGGTATTTGCTAAACTAAAGATGTAACATCATTAGATTGTTTTTCCCTCTTTTTGATTACACATTGAAGGCCATGTCAGCTCCCAACACTCCTGTATCTGGTCTTGCCCGCCTGCTTGTTCAACACGGAAGATTGATTGAAGCAGACGCAGAGGCTTTGCAAACTACGGCCAACAGCAGCAAAACGCCGTTTATCGAGCAACTCATTCGCAGTCACAAAATGACTGCGAGGGATGTGGCTGAGTTTTCGTCGCAAGCATTTGGCTATCCGCTACTCGATCTTGATCACCTGGATTCAAGCTATATCCCTCAAGGGGTCTTGGATCACAAAGTGATGCAGATCCAGCGAATCGTGCCGCTCTTTAAGCGGGGCACAAAGCTATTTATTGGCCTATCTGACATCACCAACTTGCAAGCACTAGAAGAGGTGCGCTTTCAAACTGGCCTGCAAGTTCAGCCGCTGGTAGTTGAGGACAGCAAGCTAGTGTCATTACTCGATAAGCTTATCGAGGCCTCAGGTGCCAATCTAAGCAAAATGTCACTAGATGAAGTCGATCTAGAAATGGCGGGCGATGAAGAAGATACCAGCCAAAATGACGCGGCAGCGATGGAAGTTGATGACGCGCCGATTGTTAAATACTTGCAAAAAATCTTACTCGATGCCATTAACGCCGGTGTTTCAGACATCCACTTTGAGCCTTACGAAAAGTACTTTCGAATTCGCTATCGACTAGATGGGGTATTGCGCGAAGTAGCACAACCTCCCCTGGCAATTAAAGACAAGCTAGCATCTCGCATTAAAGTTATTTCTAAGCTCGACATCTCAGAAAAACGCGTTCCTCAAGATGGCCGCATGAAGCTTGTGCTGTCTAAAAGCCGTGCAATCGATTTTCGGGTGTCCACCATGCCAACCATGCATGGCGAGAAAATTTGTATGCGGATTTTAGATCCTTCCTCTGCCACGCTGGGCATTGATGCCTTAGGCTACGATCCTGACCAAAAAGAAATCCTACTTGAGGCCATCCAACGCCCGTATGGAATGATCTTGGTTACAGGACCAACCGGCTCAGGCAAAACCGTTTCGCTGTATACCTGTTTAAATATTCTGAATCAGCCGGGGATCAATATCTCTACGGCAGAAGACCCATGCGAAATTAACTTGCCTGGCGTTAACCAAGTTAACGTCAATGAAAAATCAGGGCTCACCTTTGCCGTGGCGCTAAAAGCCTTTCTGCGCCAAGATCCTGACATCATCATGGTCGGGGAAATTCGTGATTTAGGTACCGCCGATATTTCGATTAAAGCGGCCCAAACAGGTCACATGGTGTTTTCCACTTTGCACACCAACGATGCCCCTACCACGCTAACCCGTATGTTAAACATGGGAATTGCCCCGTTTAATATTGCTTCATCCGTCATTTTGATCACCGCCCAGCGCTTAGCTCGTAAGCTCTGTAGTTGCAAAACACCTATTGACATTCCACATCAAGCCTTACTCGATGCTGGTTTTGCAGAGGAAGATTTGGATGGCACTTGGAGCCCTTACAAGCCGGTTGGTTGTGATATTTGTAAGGGATCAGGTTACAAAGGCCGAGTGGGCATTTATCAAGTAATGCCTATTACCGATGCGATGAATCGAATCATTATGACCAACGGCAACGCCATTGACATCGCGGATCAAGCTAAGCGAGATGGTGTACGTGATTTACGCGGATCAGGCTTACGAAAAGTGAAGCAAGGACTCACTTCATTAGAAGAAATTATGGCGGTAACTAATGAATAAAACACACAGAGGGCCATCATGGCAATAGCATCTAAAGCCCTAAAAGTAAAAGAATTTACTTTTGTATGGGAAGGTAAAGATCGTGGCGGCAAAATAGTTAAGGGCGAAATGCGGGCCAGTGGCGAGCATGTGGTTAAAAACACCTTGCGTCGTCAGGGTGTCAATGTCCTTAAAGTCAAGAAACAACGCATGGGTTCCAGTAAGAAAATTACTGATGAAGATATCACCATGTTTACACGCCAGCTTGCCACTATGCTCAAAGCAGGCGTTCCTTTGCTCACATCATTTGATATCGTCGCCAAAGGCCATAGCAACCCATCCGTAACCAAGCTGCTATTAGATATCAAAAATGATATTGAAACAGGCTCGTCCCTTACTCAGGCATTTAGAAAGCATCCTAATGAGTTTGATGCACTGTACTGCAACTTGATTCAAGCAGGTGAGCAAGCCGGTATTTTGGATGCATTACTCGCGCGGCTAGCCACGTATAAAGAGAAAACACTGGGGGTTAAAAAGAAAATTAAATCGGCTCTATTTTATCCCACCGCCGTGATTGTGGCGGCATTTGTGATTACAGCCGTCATTATGATTTTTGTTATTCCCGCGTTTAAAGAGTTATTTTCTAGTTTTGGTGCAAATCTGCCTACACCAACTCTGATTGTGATGGCTATTTCAGATATTTTTGTGACCTATTGGTGGCTTATATTTGGGGGAATTTTTGGCGGGATTTGGGGCTTCTTAAAAGCGTGGAAAAAATCTGAAGCGATTCAAATCGTCATGGATCGCTTACTACTAAAAATCCCTATCATTGGGCAGATTATGCTTAATGCAACGATTGCACGCTGGTGCCGCACCTTGGCGACTATGTTTGCGGCAGGGGTTCCATTGGTTGAATCCCTTGATTCTGTTGGCGGTGCGGCAGGTAATTACCTGTATAAAATAGCCACCAAAAAGATTCAAACCGAGGTGAGCACAGGTACTAGCCTCACTTTGTCTATGCAAAGCACCAATATGTTTCCCAATATGGTGATGCAGATGGTGGCAATTGGTGAAGAGTCTGGCGCATTAGATTCAATGCTTGGCAAGGTTGCTGATTATTATGAAGAAGAAGTAGATAACGCCGTTGAAGCACTATCCAGCTTAATGGAACCCATTATTATGGTGGTCTTAGGTACGCTGATTGGCGGCTTGGTGGTTGCTATGTACTTACCAATTTTCAAAATGGGCGAGGTTGTCGGTTAATGATTGCGTTGTTTTTAGATACCCCCGCCATATATGGCGGGTTTTTATTCGCACTAGGTTTATTAGTTGGTAGTTTTTTAAATGTAGTGATCCATCGCATTCCCAAAATGATGGAGCAGCAATTCAGGCAAGAATGTCAACTGATTGACGCTCCCGTCGATGCCCCAATGCCACAAGCCGCTAGCTACAACTTAGTTGTTCCTCGCTCAGCCTGCCCCAGCTGTGGCCATGCCATTAGTGCTCTAGAAAACATTCCCGTGATTAGCTACCTGCTATTGCGAGGCCGTTGCCGTGGCTGCAAGACTCGTATCAGCCCGCGCTATCCAATGGTCGAGCTACTTTGTGCAACGCTGACCGCTGTTGCAGGGCTTCACTTTGGTGTAACCATTGCAGCCATCGCGGCTATTTTGCTAACGTGGTTTTTGATTGCCTTAGTATTTATTGATGCCGATACCTATTTACTGCCAGATAGCATCACGCTGCCCTTACTCTGGCTGGGGCTCCTGTTCAATTTAAATAATGTCTTTGTTCCATTGGATCAGGCGGTGATTGGTGCCGCTGCTGGCTACTTAGTGCTATGGAGCGTGTATTGGATATTTAAATTAATCACCGGCAAGGAAGGAATGGGCTATGGTGACTTTAAGCTACTTGCAGCCCTTGGCGCATGGTTTGGCTGGCAAGCGCTACCTAGTGTTATTTTACTTTCGTCAATTAGCGGAGCAGTGATCGGCATTGCACTAGCCATCCTCGCCAAACGAGGCATGGGTAAACCGATGCCTTTTGGCCCTTATTTAGGAATAGCTGGCTGGCTTACATTAATTTTTGGCACCACATTGCAACAACTCATCTTTAATGGTGGAGCCGTTTAGTGAGAGCCGATGGCATGCGGATTATTGGGCTAACTGGAGGGATAGGCAGCGGTAAATCAACAGTTGCCCATCTTTTTGCCGCGCAAGGCGTGCCTATTATTGATACCGATGATATTGCCCACGCTCTCAGCATCCCCCCATCACCAGTTTTAGATCAAATTGCCCAAGTATTTGGTCCAGAATACTTAAGCGATAATGGATCTTTAGATCGAGCACGGATGCGCCAGCATATTTATGCAGAGCCTGCGGCAAAAAAAAAACTTGAAGCGATTTTCCATCCACGTATCAAGGATGTAGCAATACAGATGCTTAATGATTTGCCAGATCACACGCCCTACGCCATTTTAGCGGTCCCCCTGCTGTTTGAAACAGGGAGCTATAGCCACATTATTGATCTCAGTTTATTAGTGGATTGCTCAATTGAGCAGCAAATCGCTCGTGTTCAAGCTCGAAACGGGCTAAGTAAGCATGAAATAGAGGCCATTATTGCAAGCCAGTGCCCAAGAACAACACGAATAGAACTCGCAGATGATATTATTTTAAATGAAACGACGCTCGCTCATTTACAATCTACAGTTAGCACTCTCCATCAGCGATATCAGGATTAAACATGTCGGTTTACGTAATTCATTTTCATAAACCATTTCTTGCTGCAAAATCGAATATCTTCGCCGGTTAGACGCATCGTGATTAGCTACGAATTCCCAATTAACGAGCGCATTCGCACCCTTTTGCGGCTCGAGTATTTATACAACCGCACCATTGAGTATGTGAGGCGTGACTCTGCCACCGACCATCATGCGGCCTTACTCGGCATTTTCGAGATTATGGAAGTCGCTAGTCGTGCGGATATGAAGTCAGATTTGCTGCAAGAATTAGAACGCCAGCGGCAGGCATTATCCGCGCTGCGTAACAACCCCCAAATATCCGAAGACGCGCTCGAGCGTGTTTTGATCGACATTGAAGAAACACACAGCAAGATGTTAAATATGACGGGGAAATTTGGGCAGGCACTGCGTGAAAATGAATGGTTAATGGCCATTAAACAGCGGGTAACGATACCAGGTGGAGCCTGTGCATTCGACCTCCCCTCCTACCATTATTGGCAGCAGCAAACAGCAGATTATCGTAGGGTAGACATTGATGCATGGTTTAACCCGCTGCTACCCATCAAGCAAGGCTTAGACATCATCTTGCGCTTACTACGAGATAGTATGCGTGAGAATAGCTACACCGCAAAAAATGGTAACTTCCAGCAAATGTCAGGAGGAAAAACAGTTCAGCTATTAAGAGTGAGCCTGCCCGCTCATTTAGCCGCAGTTCCAGAGCTATCTGCTAACCGCTACGCGATCAATATTCGCTTTGTTATCCCATCAACCAGTGGAGAGCGCGCAAAGGTTGTTGATTCAGATATCGACTTCCAACTTGGCTATTGCAACTTATGACGACTCCTACATTTCAAATAAAATGCCCAAGTTGTGGTAAACAACATACATATTCCACAACCAATCCTAACCGTCCTTTTTGCTCAGAACGCTGCAAACTGATTGATTTGGGCCGTTGGGCAAATGAAGAATACAGCATTCCCGCTCCAATCAGCCTCCCTGACGATGTAGATTCTTTACCAAACTAAAGCAATTTTAGTCTGTCATTTCAGCTTCATCTCACCGTCATAGCAGCGTCATCTACAAGCATTAAGTTTCCTCTTACTCAGGAGGAAACTAATGCTTCAAACTCAGATCACCCCTAGCCGTAAACGCAAACTCTCTGTCTCTATCGCGCACAGTGAAGAACTTATACGCGCGGCTCAAGCCCTGCGCTATCGTGTATTTGTGGAAGAAATGGGTGCGCGCATTGTATGTCGCGAGCCCGGCATTGATCGAGATCTGTTCGATGCTTACTGCGACCATCTGCTCGTTCAAGACGATGAAACAGGTGAAGTTGTTGGCACCTATCGTATCCTCCCCCCTCATCAAGCCCGCAAGCTGGGTAGCTACTACTCAGATACAGAATTTGACCTAACCCGCCTTGGCCATCTGCGTGAGCAGCTGGTAGAAATTGGCCGCTCCTGCGTTCATCCAGATTATCGCTCTGGCGCCACCATTACCCTGCTCTGGGCAGGTCTTGCCGAATACATGAGCAAGAACAACTACAACTACCTTATTGGCTGCGCCAGCGTCTCTATTGCCGACGGTGGACATGTTGCTGCCAGCCTGTATCGCAAGCTAGCCAAAGACAAACTAGCCCCTGTTGAATGGCGCGTTTTCCCTCGCTGCCCTTTACCTATCTCGACACTCAATCAGCGTTTAGACACAGAAATCCCGCCACTCATTAAAGGATATTTACGTGCTGGAGCACTCATCTGCGGAGAGCCGGCATGGGATCCTGATTTTAATACTGCAGACTTGTTTATCCTTTTGCCAATGCAAAATTTGGATATGCGCTATGCCCGACATTTCATGCGGTGATCTTCACATAGACAGTAATTGGCCGAAGAGCCAAGAAACAGCTAAACTCAGAGCATTACGAATTTTCATACAGAAATTTAGCTGCATGCGCACTCCATTGTTATGCCTACGTCTTAGTCGCTTATGCCGCTTAATTAGCCATTTTGCTAAAGGATTATCCAAAGTTACCTTTCGGTTCCCAAACATGGCGCTTGAAGATAGGGTGAACTACATCCAAAAATGGTCAAAACAATTTACTCAAATCTTGGGAGTAAGGCTACGCGTGCAGGGCATTGAACCTGGGCAATACCCAAGCCAGCACATGCTGCTAGCCAACCATATTTCTTGGCTGGATATTTTTGTATTAGATGCAGTCACCGTTTCACGTTTTGTTGCCAAAGCAGAGCTCAGGGCATGGCCAATTATCGGCAGGCTCTGCATTGGCTCCGGCACTTTATTTATTGAACGTGATCGTAAGCGAGATACCGCCCGAGTGAACGAAGCGATTGTTGCCGCACTTAACGAAGGGCATTGCGTAACTGTTTTCCCTGAAGGCACAACGGGCTGCGGACGTCAGCTACTACCTTTTAGATCCTCGCTATTGCAGGCAGCGATTGATGGAAAAGCAACCATCCAGCCAGTCTATCTGCGCTATACCGATGCAGAAGGAAAATACTCAGATGCTGCAACTTACATTGGCGATATGTCTATTGCTCAATCTGCATGGCGAATCTTAGGTACTCGATCTTTGCATGCAGAAATCAACTTCTTAGCTCCCTTCCCAACTGAGAACGAAAACCGCCGCACTCTTACACAGTTTGTAGAAGCACGCATTTGTACGGCACATCAAGCATTAAATGCTCAATCCAGCAACGCCTGATACTCATAGCGGGCAGCAACCTGATAAAGCTGCCCGCTGTCTAAATCAATCCCAGTTAATGCACATCCCCATACGCAGCCGGTGTCCAAGGCCCACACATGCTCTCTAAGCATTAAACCAAGCGCGGACCAATGGCCACAGACCACACGGCGTGGTAAAGGCAACCTATCTTTAGCCTCAAACCAAGGATGGATTTCCGCAGGGGCATGATCTCGCTCCCCTTTATATTTCAGCTGTAAAGAACCATCAGCAGTAACAAAACGCATTCGTGTGAAGCAATTGACAGTAAATCGCAATCTATCTTCTAGCTTCATTTCTGCATCCCAGCTTGCAGGCTGGTTACCGTACATGATAGATAAAAATGCCTTCCAATCATCTCCACGCAATACGTTTTCCACCTCACTAGCCGCATGTTTTGCCACCTCAAGTGACCAGTTAGGACTCACGCCTGCGTGCACTAACAAGATATCCCCTAGGTCAATTAATAGAGGCTGCTGTCTTAGCCAGCCCATCAAAATATCTACATCTGGCGCATCTAAAATTTCTTGCACCGTATCGCCTGGTTTTGCCTGAGATAAACCCGCATACATTGCCAGCAGATGTAAATCATGATTACCCAAAACAGTAGCGACCCCCACACTTTGAGATGCCCAACGCAATGTTTCAAGCGAAGATGGCCCACGATTTACCAAATCACCAACAAGGTAAATTTGATCATTCAGTGGATTAAAAGCCATACTATTAAGCAAGGACATTAACTCGGCATAACACCCTTGAATATCACCAATTGCATATCGTGCCATAACTCATCCATTTAACAGCTAAAATGAAAACTACTCTTAAGCCTGCAGAATAAAGACCATGATCGCAGATAAACGACTAGATCTTAACGATTGGCTGATTAAATTAAGTCAAATTGAGCTACCTGCCCTTCAGTATACGCTTGATCAAATGCATAATTTACAGTCAAGAATTGACGACATTAGTATTAGAGAAATCTCTCAACTTATCCGTCATGATCCACTACTTACGCTACGATTAATACGTTTTCAGCAAGAGCACCGTAGCACAACCCAATTAACTGACGTTAATACTATAAACCGCGTACTGCTAATGATCGGAATGGGGGGATTTTTTCGTGAGTTTGGTAAGATGCAAAGCATTGAAAGTAAATTAGATCCAACTCCAGATGCATTGCACCGAGTAAGACAGCTTATTTCCAGAGCCTATCTAGCCGCAAAAATAGCAGAGAGCCTAGGTGGGCAAAGAAATGATGTAGACCCTGAAGAAGTAACAACGGCATCATTACTGCATGATCTAGCCGAAATCTTAATTTGCTTGAACGCCCCTGAATTAACGCAAAAAATAAATCAGCATCTGCAGCAAAATCCTGGTACACGCAGCCATGATGCGCAAAAACACATCCTTGGATTTACTTTTAATGAATTACAAACAGAATTGGCGCAGCGCTGGCATTTACCCAGCCTGCTGTCTCACCTCATGGATGAGCGTCACTTAGGTGAGCCGCGAGTAAGGACAGTCACTATTGCAACATCTACAGCAAGGCACCTAGCAAACAGCTGGCAAGACCCTGCACTGCCAGATGACTACATAAACATCGCCAACCTATTATCTTTTGATGTCGAACAAGCATACAGCCTAGTACGTAATGTTTGCCTTAAAACAGCACATGAATGGGAATGGTTTTCTGTACTCCCTGTTGCAACGGGATTACCACACGTTAACTAACAAAACTCCAGACAATAAAAAAGCCAACCTTGCGGTTGGCTTTTTACTTTACTACGAAAAGCTGTAAAACAAACGATTACTCGCCTGCTTCAACCGCTTCCGCTTCTTCTGGACGGTCTACAAGCTCAACGAATGCCATAGGAGCATTGTCGCCTTGACGGAAACCGCACTTCAGAATGCGAAGGTAGCCACCATTACGGGTAGCGTAGCGCGGGCCGAGCACGTCGAACAACTTAACCACCATATCGCGATCGCGAGTGCGATTGAACGCCAGACGGCGGTTCGCAAGCGAAGGCTTTTTACCCAAAGTAATCAAAGGCTCTGCAACACGGCGCAGCTCTTTTGCTTTAGGTAAAGTGGTCTTGATGACTTCGTGACGGAGCAACGAATTCGCAAGATTACGCAACATCGCCAGACGATGACTCGTCGTACGATTTAATTTGCGATTAGATTGACGGTGACGCATTTGTCGATTTCCTTTTGCCCGCTATTACGGCTTTTCTAAGCCAGCAGGCGGCCAGTTTTCAAGGCGCATGCCCAGCGAGAGGCCTTTAGAGGCAAGAACTTCCTTGATCTCGTTAAGCGATTTACGCCCAAGATTAGGTGCCTTCAAAAGCTCAGTCTCGGTACGCTGGATCAGGTCGCCGATATAATAGATGTTCTCTGCCTTCAGGCAGTTAGCCGAACGGACAGTCAGTTCGAGGTCATCAACCGGGCGCAACAGAATCGGATCGATTTGTGGCGCTTGTGGCTGCTCTTCCTCTACGGGAGTGCCTTCAAGATCAGCGAACACGGCGAGCTGGTCAATTAGCATACGTGCAGCTTGACGTACTGCCTCTTCAGGTTCGATTACGCCATTGGTTTCAATGTCAATAATCAAACGATCAAGATCAGTGCGCTGTTCTACACGTGCGCTTTCTACGTGGTAGCTAACACGGCGAATCGGGCTGAAAGACGCATCAAGCATGATGTTGCCGATAGTACGGCCTTCATCTTTGCCTAAGCGATTAGGTGCAGGTTGGTACCCACGACCCTTCTCAACCGTAATCTCCATATTGAGCTTGCCACCAGCAGACAGATGGGCAATCACATGATCTGGATTGATCACCTCAACATCGTGTGACAGCTGAATATCGGACGCTTTAACGACGCCCTCACCCTCTTTGGAGAGGGTGAGAACAACCGAGTCCCGACCATGCAGCTTGAGCACAACGCCTTTGAGGTTCAGCAAGATATCAACTACATCTTCCTGTACACCATCCAGTGCGGAATATTCATGTACCACACCTTCGATCTTCACTTCAGTCGGCGCGAAGCCAGACATCGAAGAAAGAAGAATGCGGCGCAGAGCATTACCGAGCGTATGGCCGTAACCGCGCTCGAACGGCTCCATCACGACCTTCGCCTGGGCAGCGTTTAAAGCCTGCACATCAATGATGCGCGGCTTGAGCAACTCATTCGCGTTGATTTGCATAAGTCAGTATCCCTTGGCTAGC
>NZ_JANXSO010000050.1 GCF_025352645.1 Iodobacter sp.
CCGTTCGCCACTCGTCAGCGGAGCAAGCTCCCTGTTACCGTTCGACTTGCATGTGTAAAGCATGCCGCCAGCGTTCAATCTGAGCCAGGATCAAACTCTTTAGTTTAATCGCTAAGCTAGTACTTACTGGCTTACTTTATTCCGAGTAACCATCGCTGGTTACTCTTTACTAATGCAAGCACTTGTTTCGCTTCCGAACCAAGCACTCACACTCATCGACTGTATTTTGTTAAAGATCGTCTCGCTGTGACATCATTGTGTGGCTGTGTGTGCTGCAGCGAGAGGCCGAAATATACGGGCCTTGGCCGCTTCGGTCAACACCTTACTTGCAAGAAAACATACCAAATACGGTAAGTTATTGATTTACAAAAGATCGCCCAAGCAACTAGAGATGTAAATTATGCGACAGCGTCTTTGATGGCTTTGAGCGGTGTGTACTTTAAAGCTTTTTTAGCGGGGATTTGCACTGGTTCGCCCGTTCTTGGGTTGCGACCGACACGTGCATCGCGATGTTTGACAGCCAATTTGCCGATTCCTGGCAAAGTGACTTCGCCGCCGCCCTTGAGCGTTGCGCCAGTGACATCGCCCAGCGCTTCTAAAGTCGCTTCAACGGCCTTTTTAGAAATACCTGGCAATTCGTACTCAGCAACCCTTAGTACGGCTTCGATGAGTTCTCGCTTATTCATAGTGAAATTCCAGATATTGAAATATTTGAAGCACATTGTGCCAGCCCTTATTGCTTCATGTCTGTTTGAAATTGAGAGAGAGATTATTTATTAGGCTTTGCTGCAACAGTTATCTGTTTAGCATTTCATTCACACACTAGGTACAACAACAATTGCGATTCTTGGTATTTGCTGAAAAAATAGCGCATGCCTCTTGTACTCAATCCCCTTCCCATCCCCAATCCCATCCAGATTGCCGTGCTGCTTTTGCCGCCAGCCCCATTATTAAGTATCGCCAGCATCGATACGGTATTGGGCCTCGCAAATACAATCAGTGATAAAGCGCTATATAAGTTGCAATATTATTCATTAGATGGGGCGGCCATTCCCTTAGCCACGGGTGGGCACTACCCTCAACTGCCCGCACTCACGAGAGCTCAACCTTTTGGTGTGCTACTGGTGCTAGCCCAAACGCCACCATTTGCTCATGACCCGCGCTTATCGCTACTAAAACCTTTACTACAAAATGTGACTCAGATTGGGGCTATCGATTGCGGCGCTTGGTGGCTAGCGGCTTGTGGCGTGCTGGATCAGCATAGGGCAACTTTGCGCTGGCCCGAGCTTGGCAATTTCTCCGCGTCGTTTCCTAGAGTAATTTGTACGCAAAACATATTTGAATTTGACCGTAAATACTTTAGCTGCGGCGCAGGAGCAGCTACTTTAGATGCCATGCTGCATTTTGTTAGCCAACAACAAGGACTTGGGCTAGCGGAGCAGATTGCTGAAGCGCTGTGCATTGAACACTTGCGCAGTACAGAGACTCGCCAGCGTGCTTCACATGGCCTACAACTTGGCCAGCGCCAGCCTAAGTTGAGCACCGTTCTGCAATTAATGGAGGCCAATTTAGAAGAACCCATCAACAGCGATACACTCGCCCTGCACGTTGGCCTATCCCGCCGCCAGCTGGAGCGATTATTTAAACAGCATTTAGATACCCTGCCCGCACGTCACTATATGCAATTGCGCTTAGAGCGTGCCCGTACGCTATTGCAGCGCACGGGGATTTCCGTGGTGCAGATTGGTTTATCTTGCGGCTTTTCTTCTGGCGCGCATTTCGCTACCGCTTACCGTGCTCACTTTGGAATATCTCCTAGAGAGGAGCGTAACGGGTGAGTTTTAGGCATGGCATGCCGTGCCCCTAAGTATGGAAAAACATCGCCTAAAATGAATGCAATGGGCATATTTGGACCTGACATAACCTCGCCTCAGGCTAGGGAGATGCGACCCCTACCGATATCCCTAGGTATTAAAGGTGTAAAGCTATAGCTTTATGTCGCATTTATAGAAGATTCATTAAGGGCGGCCGCTCTACACTGGATGCACTCTCTCCCGCATGCAGGATCTACGCAATGTCTACAGTCAATCGCGCTACATTTGATCAAGTAATGGTTCCTAACTACGCCCCTGCGCCCTTTATTCCAGTCAAAGGTCTTGCGTCCCGCCTATGGGATCAAGAAGGCCGCGAGTATGTGGATTTTTCCAGTGGTATTGCCGTTACCAGCCTTGGGCATTTACACCCTGAGCTGACTGCTGTGCTGCACGATCAGGCCGATAAACTCTGGCATTTATCCAATGGGTTTACCAATGAGCCAGCACTGCGACTGGCCCAACGCCTGATTGATGCCACCTTTGCTGAGCGCGTATTTTTTTGTAACTCTGGTGCAGAAGCCAACGAAGCCGCGCTAAAACTGGCCCGCCGCTATGCCGTCGATCATTTTTCTAGTGATAAAGATCAGATTATTTCCTGCACCCAATCTTTTCATGGCCGCACCCTGTTTACCGTATCCGTAGGTGGCCAACCTAAGTATGCAGAAGGATTTGGCCCTATCCCAGCGGGTATCAGCCATGTGCCGTTTAATGACCTGGCCGCCATTGAAGCCATGATCAGCGACAAAACCTGCGCGGTGATTGTAGAACCGGTGCAAGGCGAAGGCGGCGTAATCCCAGCAACGCAAGAATACCTAAGTGCCCTGCGTGCCCTATGCGACAAACACAATGCTCTGTTGATTTTTGATGAAGTACAAATTGGTGTGGGCCGCTCTGGCTCGCTCTATGCTTATATGCACTACGGCGTAACACCGGATATTTTGACCTCGGCCAAGGCTCTTGGCAATGGCCTGCCAATTGGCGCGATGCTGACCACCGAAGCGATTTCTAAATCCTTTATCGTGGGTACTCACGGCTCTACTTATGGTGGTAACCCACTGGTCACCGCCGTCGCCGACAAAGTCATCGAGCTGATTAATACGCCTGCCGTATTAGATGGCGTAAAACACCGCAATAAGCTGTTTGTGGATGGCTTAAATAAGATCAATGCCAAGCATGGCGTATTTAAAGAAATTCGCGGCAGCGGCTTATTGATTGGAGCCGAGCTGGCCCCAGTATTGCAAGGCCGCGCCAAAGATGTGGTGACGCTTGGTGCAAAGCACAGCGTTGTGCTGCTCATGGCTGGCCCGAATGTGCTGCGTCTGCTGCCGTCTTTAGTGATTTCAGAAGCCGATCTGGCAGAAGGCCTGCGCCGCTTAGAGGCGGTGATTGCTGAGCTGATACCGGCGACTGTGGCGGCTTAGATTTAATAAACACACTAAAACCCACTTCTTAAACCACGGAGGGCACAGAGAAAACGGAGTTTCACGGAGAACAACAAATTCAACAGAGGCATGTAATGCCTAACGGTTTTCTCCGTGCTACTCAATGCCCTCCCAAACTCCGTGGTTCAAGATTTGGGTTTTAAGATAGGCTCTTCGTCATTCACAAATCTCTTTATCGGGAATCCTGCCTCACGACTGGATCCCCGACTAAATCACTCGGGGATGACGGTTTTGAAATCTATTACGAAGCTGCAGCATAGAAAGATTTGTAATCCTAAATGGTTTTCTCCGTGAAAATCCGTGCCCTCCCAAACTCCGTGATTCAAGATTTGGGTTTTAAGCTCCCCATCCATCTCCATTCGGATCGCCCCTATGCTTATCGTAAGACCAGGAAAACTGTCCGACCTTGATCAATTGGAACGCATGGCGCGCTCTAAGGGGCCGATTTTGCATTCGCTGCCGCCGGATCGTACCCGCCTGCAAGAGTTAATTTTGCACTCGATTGATTCACTGCAAAACGAGATCGACTACCCTGGCGAAGAAAGCTATTTATTTGTACTAGAAGAAGATGGCGTGTTGTATGGCTCCGCCAGCATCGTTGCCCTTGCTGGGCAACACGAGCCTTTTTATGCTTTTCGCAATGAAGTGGTGGTACACGCCTCACGTGAGCTACATGTGAATCACCGTATTCACGCCTTGGTGATGTCGCATGAACTAACCAGCTGTACGCGGCTGACTGGTTTTTATATCGAGCCAGAAAAAGCCGCCTATGCCGATCTACTATCGCGTGCGCGCCTCTTATTTATTGCCCAGCACCGCCAGCGTTTTTGCAAAGAGATTTTCTCAGTGCTACCTGGCATAGCCGACACAGAAGGCAACTCACCGTTTTGGGATAGCGTAGGGCGCAAATTTACTCGACGTGATTTTGCTGAAATGGAGATCGAATCAGGCGGCCGCAGCCGTGGCTTTATTGCTGAAGTGATGCCGGTTGATCCGCTTTATGTACCGCTGCTATCTATCGACGCGCAGCGGGTCATGGGAGAGCCACATCCCGGATCACGCCTGCCTTATCAATGCCATCTGGATGAAGGCTTTGAGCCAGATCGCTTTATCGATATTTTTGACGGTGGCCCAGTGCTCACCAATACGCTGGATGCCTGTTATTCGCTACGCCACAGCGCCTTACATCATTTAGCCTACACATCCGATGTACACGGCACGGCCAGCTATCTGGTTTGCAATACATCAGCCAGCGAGTTTCGCTGCATCAAAACCCACCTACCCAAACAACTCAGCCACGATATTGCGCTACCAACCGCACTAGCTGCGGCACTAGAAATCAGCACCGGCAGCGATATGCGCTGTCTAAAACTCAACCACTCAGGGGCAGTATTATGAAAATTGTCCGCCTCTGTCAGTTTAGTGACGTAGATAAACTGGTCGAGCTAGCGCATAAAGCTGGCCCCGGCATGACCACACTCAAGCCTGATCCTGGTGCACAGGCCGCGCGTATCGATCGTGTTCGCCGCACCATCGAAGGCAGCGCAGCCATCGCCGACCAAGGCTACCTATTCTTAATGGAAGAAACCGACACTGGCGAAATTGTGGGGGTCTGTGGCATCGAAACCGCAGTGGGGCTAGAGCAACCGTTTTACACCTACCGCATCGATACCTCGGTTTATGCCAGCCGCGAAATGCATATCTGGAGCAAGATGGATAAGCTCACCATCTCGCACGATCTCACCGGCTATACCGAGCTATGCTCGCTATTTTTAGACCCGCTGCACCGTGTGAACTGCAATGGTGCCCTGCTGTCTAAATCTCGCTTTATGTTTTTGGCGCAATTTGCCGAGCGCTTTGGCGAGCGCGTCTGCGCCGAAATGCGCGGGGTATTTGACGAAAATGGCGACTCGCCTTTCTGGCGTGCGCTGGGCAGCCATTTTTACCGCATCGATTTTCACGAAGCAGACCGGCTGGTATCCCTTGGTAAAAAATCATTCCTTGCCGAACTGATGCCACGTTTTCCGGTGTATATCGACTTTTTGCCGGACGATGCCAAAGCCTGTATTGGGGCCACACACAAAGATACCACCCCTGCCCGTCATCTATTAGAAAGCGAAGGCTTACGCCTAGAGCGGCATATTGACATCTTTGAAGCAGGCCCCGTGCTAGAAGCCCGTATCGACAGCCTGCGCGTGATGCGAGAAAGTGGGCTATGCAGTGTGGTGATCAGCGACACAAAAAAAGCACCATCGGCACCGCATTTAATTGCCACCAGCCAGTTAAAGAAATTCCGCACGGGACTAATCTATACCGCGCCAGAGCAAGGCCTGATTATGCTGACCCCAGCAGAAGCCAAGGCATTGCAAGTAAGCACAGGGGATCAAGTCAGAATGATGGAAGCTTATCCACGAAGAGTGGTGTAGCAGCAAAGATCGAAACCCAAATCTTAAACCACGGAGGGAAAGGAGAGCACGGAGGGCCACGGAGAGAAACAAGTAACTTAGCTAAATCACACTTATCATTTCCGCTCGGTCGAAAATCCTGCATTTACGCTGGATCCCCGACAAAAACGCTCGGGGATGACAACAATGATTCCCTAGGGTTTCTCCGTGTAACTCCGTGTTCTCTGTGCTTTCCGTGGTTAAAGATTTGGGTTTAAATTTTGAATCAGCAAATATCTTAAAGGACAGCAACATGGCTCAATTGTTTATTAATGACCAATGGCAAGATGGCACGGGTAGTGAATTAATTTCTACCAATCCAGCGAGTAATGCCGTGGTCTGGCAGGGTAAGAGCGCTAGTGCTGCAGATGTTGAGCTTGCCATGAGCGCTGCCCGCACCGCCTTCCCTACTTGGAAACGCACTACGCTAGAAGATCGCATCGCTATCGTGCGCCGCTTTGGTGAGCTGCTGGGTGAGCACAAAGAAGAGCTTGCCCACGCCATTGGCTTTGAAACCGGTAAGCCGCTATGGGAATCGCGTCAGGAAGTGGCGGCGATGGTGGGCAAGATTGAGATTTCTATCCGCGCCCATGCTGAGCGCACCGGTGAGCGCAGCAGCGCCACGCCTGATGGCAACGCCGTTTTGCGCCATCGTCCGCATGGCGTAGTAGCAGTTTATGGACCTTATAACTTCCCCGGGCACCTGCCCAACGGCCATATTGTTCCGGCACTCTTGGCAGGTAACTGCATCGTATTTAAGCCATCCGAGCAAGCACCGCTGGTGGCAGAAAAAACCGTCAAACTGTGGCAAGCCGCTGGCCTGCCTGCTGGTGTGATTGCGCTACTGCAAGGCGAAAAAGACACCGGTATTGCGCTAGCCAAGCATGATGATCTAAACGGCCTGCTATTTACCGGCAGCTCTGGCACCGGCGTAGCGCTGCACAAGCAATTTGCTGGCCGGCCTGACTTTATGCTGGCGCTAGAAATGGGCGGCAATAATCCGCTGATTATTGCTCCGACCGAAGCGCTAGATGCTGCGGTACACCACACTATTCAATCGGCGTTTTTATCCGCTGGCCAACGCTGCACCTGCTCGCGCCGCATTCTGGTGCCGCACGGTGAATTTGGTGATCGCTTCCTTGCCCGCCTGATTGAAGTGGCTGGCAAATTATCTATCGGCCATTTTGACGCCGCCGAGCAGCCGTTTATGGGCTCAGTGATCTCTTTAACCGCCGCACGCCAACTGATGGCTGCACAAGACAAGCTGATCACCCTTGGCGCTGTGCCGCTGCTGAAAATGCAACACGCTGACCCAAGCAACGCCTTTGTGACCCCAGCCATTCTGGACGTGACAAGCGTGGCCAGCCTGCCAGACGAAGAATACTTTGGCCCGCTAACGCAAATCATTCGCTACAGCGATTTTGCCAAGGCGATTGAAGTTGCCAACGATACGGCCTACGGCCTCTCTGCGGGCCTCTTGGCAGATGATGCCGCGCTATGGGAAGAGTTTAAAACCGAGATCGACGCAGGCGTCGTGAACTGGAACCGCCCAACCAATGGCGCATCCTCTGCCGCGCCATTTGGCGGCACTGGTAAATCAGGTAACCACCGCCCAAGCGCCTATTACGCCGCCGACTACTGCGCCACACCAATGGCATCAATTGAATCGGCCAGCCTAGTGCTGCCCACTCAGTTGTCACCTGGAATAAGTTTATAAGGCATCCACTCATACAGCTTACTTCAGCTTTTTATAGTAAGCCGACCCGCACGTAAGCAGCAAAATGACCGTTTTCCCTAAAGCGAACGGTCATTTTATTTGCCTAAAATAAACCCTGCGGCTCCATTCTTTAGTTTTAACAGGTCTTTGGCGTTCATTCACACTCCCCCAATATCCAATCCCTAAACACTTGTACCGGATAGGCATCGTGTTTGCTTTTGGGGTGAACTAGGTAATAAGCATTTCGGCTTTTTACTGGATGATCAATAGCCACCACAAGCCGCCCACTGGCTAGCTCTTCTTGCACTAAAAACAACGGCAATACCGCCATGCCTAGCCCAGCCAATGCAGCTTGAATCACCATATAAAACTGCTCAAACCTTGGGCCTTTGCCGGTGTTTTTGGCTTGCCCACCCACCGCCTCAAACCAATCGGCCCATGCTTGTGGGCGGGTGGTTTGTTGCAATAATGTAAAATCTGCCAAATCAGCGGAGCCAGTTAAAACACGGCCTGCCAATAGGCTGGGGGCGCAAACGGGGACGGTTTCCTCGTCCATCAACCAGTGATATTCCACCCCTGGCCAAGAAGTATCGCCAAAATGGATCGCCACATCGATTTCTTCTTTAGCAAAATCAAAGGGCTTTAGGCGGGTGAGTAAATTAAGCTGAATCTCTGGATAGCGCCGAGTAAAGCTACCCAGCCTTGGCACTAACCAGCGCGAGCCAAAAGTAGGCAAAATCGCCAAATTAAGCGCGCCACTGGTGCCGCTATACGCCATCAGAGCCAGCGTGGCGGCCTCGGCCTTATCTAATACATCTCGAATATCCCGCGCATAAGCTTCCCCCGCCTCGGTCAGAACTAAACGTTGTTTAATCCTATGAAAAAGCGCGCGTCCCAAAAACTCTTCTAATAAGCGGATTTGCCGGCTAACTGCGCTCTGAGTGACGTTGAGCTCTTCGGCTGCACGGGTAAAGCTAAGCTGGCGAGCCGCAGCATCAAAGCACTGTAAAGCACCTAAGGAAGGAAGAATACGCCGCATAGTTCATGACTTTTTGGAATGAAGTAGTAAGAATACATCGCTTGAACCTAAACGCAAATCGTCACAGACTAAAACATAGATTAAAACGTAAAGGACACTCCATGCCGTGCCCCTACGAGTAATAAATATGACCTGCTGAATCCCCCTTCTCCCCTTGTGGGAGAGGGGCTGGGGAAGAGGGGGTAAAGCCCCACAATTCTTTTTTCAAATTAAAGGGTATTAGCAAAATGGATCGCACTTCTTTTGATACCACCGCCATCGAAACCACGCAGCTAGGGCAATTGCTGCTGCGAGTTGCGGGCACAGCCAAGGCCCAGCAACTCTTTGCCATGATTGAAGTCGATCCACGCCTACTCGGCCCCACCAGCAACCAAGTGAGCCGCGCGGTACTGGCGCAAGCCATGAATATGATGCTGTTTGCACAAAACCTAAGCGCTGTGCCAGAAGGCGCACGTTATGTGGCAGAAAAACTAGCCGCAGGATGCAAAGTGGTGTTTGATCACGGCGCGCTGCGCACGGTAGATGCCGCGCGCACCGGTGCTTTGCCGCATGGCCAGCAAGCATTTAAACGGATCTTAGAGCCTCTGGGTTTTGCTGTAGCCCATGTTTATCCACTTAAAAAACTAAAGATGACCGGCCGTGCTTACTGCCATCTTGATTTGCCTGAAGTCATTTCGCAGTTTTTTGTATCTGAGCTACACGTTGATCAGTTTTCTATTAACTTTCAAGTCGCTGCCGAACGGATCGTACATAAATCACGCGATCCCTTAGGGCCACAGCACCACAGCCTACTGGTGCAATTAGCCAGCCAAAAAGAATTAAGCTTTGATGACGCAGCCGTCTTGCTGCCTGCCTTAGTTGGCTGTTTTGATGTGCAACACGAAGCGCCACATTTAGTGGATTACGAAACCGTACTAGCCGAATCCGCAGAAATGGCTTGGATCAGCACCGAAGGCAACCGCTTTAACCACGCCACTGACCGTGTGCCTCATGTGATAGAGCTGGCCGACGAATTGCGGGCAAAAGGCTATCCCATTAAAGACAGCGTAGAAATCTCTGGCTCTGGCGCGGTCAGGCAAACCGCACTTAAAGCAGCCATGGTGCAGCGTGTTTTCCTTGATGAAAAAAATCACCCCATCACCCGCACTGTACCTGGCTCCTTTTACGAATTTATCAGCCGCGATAAACTACCCGATAGCGAGCAGCTAGATCTGCGCTTTGATGCATCGAACGCTCAGGGGATTTTTAAGATGACGGCGGCAAGTTAATCGCTAAAAAACCTTATGTAGGGTGGGCACGTTTTTGTGCCCACGCGTCAATGCTTTGCCGCGTGGGCAAGATAACCCCCCTTGCCCACCCTACATTTTCCCTAAGATAGGCACGGCATGCCGTGCCCCTACATTCATCACCTCCCCCGCCTAAAGCCATGATCCCTCGCCTCAGCAGCACAGCCACTTCAGCCTCTATCTACCTCGATTTTATCGCCGAGCTGCGTTTGCGCGGCTTTGCTGGGGAGATCAGCGCGGCGCTGGCGGATCGCACCGTGCTAGCAACTGATAATTCCATCTACCAGCTTTTACCGCAGGCCGTGGTTTTCCCCAAGCATCAAGACGATGTGATCCGTGTGGTCAAACTGGCCAGCGAGCCAAGATTCCACAGCATTAAGCTTTACCCTCGGGGTGGTGGCACAGGCACCAATGGGCAGTCTTTGGGCGATGGGCTGGTGATCGATCTATCCAAGAATATGAATACCATTCTGGAAATCAACGCGGCTGAGCGCTGGGTGCGGGTAGAAAGCGGCGTGGTTAAAGATCAGCTAAACCGTGAGCTAGCTAAGCACGGGCTATTTTTTGCCCCTGAATTATCCACCTCTAACCGCGCCACCATTGGCGGCATGATTAATACCGATGCCAGCGGCCAAGGCTCCTGCCTTTACGGTAAAACACGCGATCATGTGTTAGAGCTGGCGACGGTTTTACTCGACGGCACGCTCTGGCACTCGCAGCCCATAAACGATGAGCTGCTGCTGCAAATTTGCGAGCAGGATAATACAGTCGGCCATGTACACGGGCTGATTGCGCAAATTTATAAAGATCATAGCGAGCAAATCAGCACCACCTTTCCCAAGCTAAACCGCTGCCTCACCGGCTACGACTTAGCCCACATCAGAAATAACGACGATCAGTTTGATCTGAACGCTATTTTGTGCGGATCAGAAGGCACGCTAGGGCTAATTATAGAAGCCAAGCTCAATGTGCTACCGCTGCCCAAATACAGCGCGCTGATTAATATCCGCTACTTAAGCTTTGATGCTGCGCTGCGCGATGCCCCCAAGCTGATGGCGCTAGGCGCGGCTTCGATCGAAACGGTGGATTCCACCATTTTGCAGCTGGCTAAGGGCGATCTTAGCTGGCAAGGGATTGCTGGATTTTTTCCTGAAGACGGCGAGCCTGCGCTGGGGATTAATTTACTTGAAGTACTGAGCGACGATGAGGCCGATCTATCCGCCCAAATCGCCCATATCGAACAAGGCTTGGGCCATAAGCGCTTTACCGTGGCGCGTGGCGATGCGGCGGTTAAACGCATCTGGGGGATGCGTAAAAAATCTGTTGGGCTGTTAGCCAATAGAGCGGGAGAAGCCCGCCCGATTCCTTTTGTAGAAGACACCGCCGTTCCGCCCGAGCACCTTGCCGATTATATTGCCGAGTTTCGTGCATTGCTGGATGCACACGGGCTGTTTTATGGCATGTTTGGCCATGTGGATGCTGGCGTGCTGCACGTTCGCCCCGCCATCGATATGAAAGATCCCAACTCGCTGGCCTTGGTGCGTCAGATCAGTGATGGCGTAGCGGCACTCACGCAGAAATATCATGGCGTATTGTGGGGCGAGCACGGCAAGGGGCTGCGCAGCGAATATGCACCGGCGTTTTTTGGCAAGCTCTACCCCTGCATACAGCAGATCAAGCAGGTGTTCGATCCGCATAACCAGCTCAACCCTGGCAAAATCGCCACGCCCTCGGCCGATGAGGCGCTGCTTAAAATTGACGCCGTGCCAACCCGCGGCCAGTACGACCGGCAAATCCCTATTCATATCCGCAAGGATTATGAGGGGGCATTGCACTGTAATGGCAACGGTGCTTGTTATAACTTCGACCCCGACGACGCCATGTGCCCATCGTGGAAAGCCACTCGCCAGCGCCGCCATTCACCCAAAGGGCGTGCGTCTTTAATGCGTGAATGGCTGCGCCAACTTGCCGAAAATGGTGTGGACCCAGGCAAGACTCTGCCTGCCAGCTGGCCACGCCGCCTGATCAATAGCCTGAATAAAAAAGGGGATTTTTCAGCCGAAGTGATGGAGGCCATGAACGGCTGCCTAGCGTGTAAATCCTGTGCAGGGCAATGCCCAGTTAAGGTGGATATTCCGGCGCTGCGCTCGCAATTTATGCATCTTTACTACGGACGCTATCTACGCCCCGCCAAGGATTATCTAGTCGCCAGCCTAGAAGCCACGCTGCCTCTGCTGGCTAAAATGCCACGCCTTTACAACGCGCTAGTGAGCCATCCCTTATCAAAAAAACTGCAAAAACAATTTAATCTGGTGGAAAGCCCACAGCTGAGCGGCATTGATCTACAGGCTGCCTTATTGCACCGTGGCTTTGCCATTGCAAGCGTAAATACGCCAAACACCCCTAACTCCGTGATTATCGTTCAAGATGCGTTTACCAGCTTTTTTGAAACGCAGCTGGTGCTAGATGTGTTTGAGCTATTAAAAAAACTTGGCTTCACCCCGCTGCTCGCGCCCTACAAACCTAATGGAAAACCGCTGCATGTACACGGCTTTTTGCCACAGTTTGCCCGCCTTGCCGCAGACAATAGCAAGATGCTACAAGCACTGACCCTTTCGGGCATTCCGTTAGTGGGGATAGATCCTTCCATGACACTGACTTACCGCAGCGAATACGCCAAAACGCTGGCCCATCCGCCCCAAGTCGCCCTGCTACAAGAATGGCTGGCAGCCGCGCTAGCCAAGCGCCCCGTAATACCCGCCCATACGGCGCAAAGCTTTACCCTGCTACCGCATTGCAGCGAAAAAACCAATGTTGCCAGCGCATATAGTGATTGGGATAAAGTCTTCACCGCGCTCGGCCATACCCTTGCCACCCAAGCTGCGGGCTGCTGCGGCATGGCAGGCACGTTTGGGCACGAAGCGGATCATCGAGCGATGTCAGAGCAAATTTACGCCCAGAGCTGGGGTAAAATTGTGGCGCAGCACGCTGAGGTGGATTCAAATCAATCCAAGCTGCTTGCCACCGGTTATTCATGCCGTTGCCAAGCAAAGCTGATCGATCAAGCCACGCTACGCCACCCTGTGCAGGCCTTGCTAGCCGCGCTCGAATCGGCGGCTGCTAATGTGGGGCATAGCAGCCATCACTCAGTCACTTAATGCCACTTCACCCAAGCTCAGCAACAAACCATCTTGTGTTGAAACAACGCTCAGCGCTTGCCAATCTTGCAGCACCGCCAATATATCGGGGTGCAACTTTTGCTCCCCCCCTATTTGCACCACTTGGCAGCCTGCGGCCAGTGCGCTAGCGACACCCGCTGGCGCATCTTCAAAAACGATACAATCCTGCGGCGCAAAATTAAGGCGGCTGGCGGCTAGGCGATACGCCTCAGGATCTGGTTTACCCACGCTCACATCTTCTGCACAAACAATATGCGCAGGAATAGGCAGCTGACAATGGCTCAGGCGATTGCTGGCTAGTTGCAAGCCAGCCGAAGTCACCACCGTCCAGCGCTGGCTTGGGAGCGCTGCTAAAAATTGCGCCGCCCCTAGAATCTGCACCACTCCAGTGCAATCATCGGCCTCGTACTGATCCACCCACCGACCTTCTGCAACGCAATCTAAATGCGGGGCCACGCGGCGAATGGTGTCTTCTGAACGCACCCCCTGCTGAATAGCCATTACCGTGGAAAAATCAATATCATGGCGCTGGCACCACGCCGACCAAACTTCAGCCACCTTGCTAGATGAATCTACCAGTGTGCCATCCATATCAAATAACTGATGTTACGCACCCAAAGCCCGAATCCGTTAACCTTACAACATGAAACTTAAAGAACTTGAACTTTATACCGACTTCCTCATTGCAACTTGCGGCAAAGCAACTGCGACAGGACTGGCCGACGCGCTGGATCA
>NZ_JANXSO010000073.1 GCF_025352645.1 Iodobacter sp.
CTGGCACCCAGAAGACATTAAGGCCGCAGTGCGTAAAAAAGGCACTTCACTCACTGAACTGGCGCGAAACAAGGGGCTTGCACCAGGCAGTGTACGAAACGCCTCTCGCAATCCATCACGCGCTGCCGAGTTAGTTATTGCTCAGTTTTTAGGTGAGCCACTGCATGAATTATGGCCAGACCGCTGGAGTTGTGATGGACAACGTTTAATCAAATCTCGTAAGGCGAAGTTTAGTGCAGTTGCAACGTGTCAACAAGGTTAATTACAACATGACAACTAGCGTTGACGACTTGGCAAGGGGCATAAAAATGGCAGAAACACTAGAAGTGAGCTTGGGCTATGACCGGCAGGGTGTGGTTTTGGTGCAGATTGAATCGGCACTCGGTAATGGGCAAACCGTCTACCCCAAGGAATTAAGAGCGCTGGCCAGGGCGTTGGAATGTGCAGCGGCCAAGGCAGAAACGCTAGCCAAGCCGGGCAAAAGAGTACCGAGGCAGGTGAAGGGACGATTTATTTGGTGAGTGGTGTTTTGATCGTTGTGACTTTATAGGAAGGCAGTGATGAAGAAGATATATGGATGGTTGGTATTGCAGTTGATCCGCCCTGCACTCATGGCGGATCGGGCTGAGCAGGCCGAAAAACAGCCTGCTCTCACTTTCGTATATGAAGACCCGTTTACTTTGATGTTGCAATGGTGTGCTCTAAGTGCTGCAAAAGCACGCCATGGTAGTCAACTCCTCGCTCAATCCAATCTTCCTTCAAAGGGCTATTTAGCCACATTGCTACGAGGCGCTCGCTACCTTCAAGGAAAGATCTTTTGGCTAAAACAGGATTAGGGTGCGTTGCGATAAGCGCCATCAGCATAGATAAATTGATTTGGTGAGTGGCTTCTAAAGCACGAAGGCGCTCTTGAACATTGAGGTTGATCTGTTGCTGATTATGTTCCATGAGGTTTTCCAGTGAGGTTGTGTCGGCGCAGTTTGAGGGGCTGCACGCTGATTGTAACCAAGCTGGAAGCCTCACCTAAATTATTTACGTGAAACCAACAAGGAGTTTTTAGCATGAGGAGAAAGCCTGAGTTGTTGCTGGCAGGTGTGAATGATCGGCAATTGAGTATTCAATTTTTCTTTCCACAGGCAGCAGAAACGCCAGCTACCGGAGGTGATAACGCATGTGACGCGATTATGCGCCAGGCCATTGGCGATAGTTTAGCGGGCCTAGATCGGGATGAAGTAGCAGCACAAATGTCAGCCATTTTGGGCCGTAAGATTGAAAAAGCTCAGTTAGACCAGTGGTGTGCGCCCAGCCAGAGTGGCCGCCGTGCGCATGGCGATGCGATTTTAGCGCTGATGAAGGCGACTAACTGCACGTTAGTTTTAGAACGGATGTCTGCCGAGCTTGAGATGGTAGTTGTGACGCAAGAGGATGTGAAGTTAGCTGAGTATGGCGCAAAGATGCTACTAGGTAAGGCTTTACGTGCCGACTTAGCTAAGGATGAGCTAGAAATGGCGCAATCCGGAGCAGGCAGACATGTGATTAATAAAATGAAGAACCGAGGTTAAGCAGATGGTCACAGCCACGATCAAAGGCCATTACAGCGCTGCAGAGTTGGCGGCTATGAGGTTGTTAAATTTTCCAACTTCACGTCAAGGATGGCATTTGAAGATGGCAAGTGAAAACTGGCCCTTCCAAGATGTAGCTGGCCATGGTGGTAAAGGTGGTAAACGCCGTGAATACCAAGTGCCTGCTGAAGTACTCACTGCTATCCATACCCAAATCACCCATGCCAGCAAAGCAGCGAAGTTGGAGCAACAGGCCAGTGACTTGGTGGGCGGCTTGCAAGGGGACTTGCTGGATTACTCCATTCGCCAGAAAGCGGATCAGGCTGTTTTAGCTCGCTTATCTACACTCTCGCCTAAACAGCAACGCCGTTTTGAAGCTCGCCGTGCAGTGGTAATGAGCTGGCATACCTACTTAAAGCTGAAAGGCTGGCCCAAGCTGACTACCGCGCTTTATCAAAGCTTTTGCGATGTGTATCCGCATTTGTTTGGGGCGCTGGCTTATCCAGAGCTGGTGGCTGCACGGGGCGTGTTTGAGCAGATGAAAATACGCAGTTTGCAGTCTTGGGTGACGGGCTACCAAAAGAGTGGTTTAGAGGCTCTGGTTGATGAGCTGGACGGTAAGCACCGCAAGGGCCGCTTTATTGTTAGTGAGCAAGCGGAGTTAAATGATTTTGTAATCGGTTTAATGATCGCCAAGCCGCATATCAAAATCACGCAGTTATTTGATGCCGCTAAGGCACGGTTTGCGGGTAATGCAGAGATTACCTTGCCCAGCGAAACATCCTTAACCCGCTTTGTGAAACAGTGGAAAGCTAAAAATGCGGGCGCTTTGATGGCCATAGCTAACCCAGATGCTTGGAAAAATAAGCATATGGTGGCCTTTGGTGAGCATCGTGCGGATCGCCTAAATCAGTGGTGGGAATTCGACTCTACACCGTCAGATGTGATGTTGACGGATGGCCGCTACCAGATCCAAGGCGTAATTGATGCATATAGCCGTCGCGTAAAACTACTGGTGAGTAAGACCAGTACGGCGCTGGCCATGGGGTCCTTATTCCGTTCTGCTCTGCTGGATTGGGGCGTACCAGAAATGGCCAAGACCGATAACGGCCAAGAATACGTTGGTAAATACGCAGAAACTATTTTTAGTGCTTTAGGTATTGAACAGCACCGCTGCCCGCCATTTCAGCCTTGGCATAAGCCGCATATTGAGCGTTTCTTTAAAACGTTCAGCCATGGCTTGATGGAGCTACTGGATGGTTATATCGGCCACAACGTGGCAGATCGCAAAGAATTAGAAGCCCGTGCTGCTTTTAGTGAGCGCTTGTTTGAAAAAGACGGTGTTTTAGAAGTCAACATGAGCAGCACCCAACTGCAGGCCTTTTGCGACGACTGGATTAACAACGTTTACCACCATGACGAGCACGGCGGATTAGATGACAAAACGCCTTTTCAAATGGTAGCTGAATGGAATACGGCGATTCGCCGAATTGATAACCCACGCGTATTAGATGTGTTGCTGGCCGAGCTGGGCGCACCGCGCATTGTCGGTAAAAAGGGAATTCAGTACGACAACGGTTTCTATATCGCTGATGTGCTGGCCCTGCATGTCAATAACAGCGTGCAAATCAAGCTAGACCCTACTGATTTGGGGCGGATTTATGTATTTGATGATTGCGGCGCATTTATTTGCATTGCAGAAGACCCTCAGCGCACCGGAATGGATAGACAAGAAGTCGCAATGCAGGCTAAGGCCATGCAGCTGGCTGCATTGAAAGAAGCGAAAAAAGCCTTAAAAACCACGCAGAAGCGCGCCAAAACCGATGACATTGTGCAAGAGATTCTACTGCATCGCGCCACCGAGGCTGATCAGGTGGTGATGATGCCTAAGGCGTCAGTGGCTCACACCAGTCATGGCATGAAAGCAGCAGGCGAAGCCCTGCAAGCGATGGATACGCCGCATGCCGCAGGTGGCTTAAGTGATGATTTAAGGGAAGGAATGCAAAAGTTAGCGCAGGTCGCAGAACAAAAAACAGCCAAAGTGTTAACGCTGCCAGAAACGCCAGATCAACGCTTTAAGCGCTGGCTGGCACTGGACCAAATCGTAAAAACGGGGGGCATTATCGACAACAACAAGGACCAGTACTGGTACGGAACATACCCGCAGGGTAATGAATGGAAAGCGCAAAACCGGCATTACAAACAAGAACAGCAGGCCGACCAAAGCAAAGCTGTTCAGGCATAAACACACAACATCAAGGAATGATCATGCAAGAAACTTCTTCAATCGTCAACGGCATGGCTGATTTAGCCAATATTCAACTGGCTGCAGTCGTCGCAGAAACATTGCTGAATCGTTCAGCAGGCCAAGATGGGATTGGCGTGATGTATGGCCCTTCTGGCTTTGGTAAAACCGTGGCCGTTAGCCGTGTCGCTAATCTGCATGATGGTTATTACGTGCGTTTGTCTGATACCTGGACCCGCAAAGTTATGTTGCAAAAAATCCTATTTGAGCTGGGTGTCACTGCCGTGGGTACGCTCAGCCAGATGTTGGATCAGGCTGCAGAGCAGTTGGCTACCAGCCGCCGCCTGCTGATTCTAGATGAATTTGATTATGCCGCCAGCAGTGCTGCCAAAGTGAATCTGATTCGCGATTTACACGACAACAGCAATAAATCCGCCATTCTCTGCGTAGGCGAAGAAGCACTTAGCTTCAAATTAGCTGAGCATAAAAACTTCTACGGCCGCGTTTTCCGCTGGGCACCTGCACAGCCTGTGTGCCTGGCTGATGCGCACAAGCTGATGGCCATGTATTGCGGCCCTGTCACCGTCGCCGATGATCTGCTGGCTGTGCTGGTTAAGCAGGTTAAAGGCAGCGTGCGCCTGGCCGTGAACAATCTGGAATTCATCAAAGAAACCGCGATTAACGAAGGCTGGGATGTAGTTACCCGTGAGCATTGGGGCAATCGCACGCTTTATACCGGCAGCGCACCGCGTCGTGGTGGTGAGTAATGGCTGCGCTTACCCAGCCTCAACTCATAAAGCGCATTGGGCGGCGCAGCAATAAACAAAAGATTTGGGAATCCATCCGCGCCCGTCGTCAAGATTTCAGTATTTTTTTGATCCATAGCGACACGCTAGTGGAGTCAACACACATCAGTCACTACATGGATGCTCTGCATAAAGGTGGGTTTATCCAGCAAGCCTATGAGCCAGCCAATCAGCGTGAAGGCCTGCACTACAAGCTGATAAAGGATGTAGGCATTGAATGCCCTCAGTTACATCGGGATGGCAGCATCATGGTGAGCTATCACCATGCCGACAAAATACTGTGGCGCACGATCAATATCTTGCGAGAGTTCAGCATCAAGTCGCTGATCGCTCATGCCAATACACCGCTCTGCGAGCTGGGTTATAGCAAAACCCGGCGATATTTACAGCATTTAGAAGTCGCAGACTATTTAGGCAGAAGAAAACGAGGCAAAGAAGCTGTTTTCTTTCTAAAGCCCGGTAAATACACCGGTCCTCGCCCCCCAGTCATTGGGCGCAAAAGCTTTGTGTTTGACCCTAATTTAGACCAGATTGTTTGGCAAGAGGAGATCCAGCATGACGACGACTAATGCAGTTTGGATGCCGATTTTGCGGAAAGAAGTGGCTAATACCAGCCAGCGGCAAGCCGCTAAGAAATTAGGCATCAGTAATGCCGCTGTTAGCAAACTACTGGCAGGCACCTACCCGACGCCGGAGCGGATTGGTAAAAAAATTGAGCAAGGTTTATTGGCTCAAACCTTAGCTTGCCCGGCGCTGGGTAAAACGATCACACAGGGCGAGTGCCAAAACGCTGCGACGGGTCCGGCTCCTACACATAACCCGAACAAAATGGGCCAGTGGCTTATTTGCAAGGGTTGCTCAAACAGCCAAGGGGTAGCGCGATGACTTGTCAAACCCAGCGTACAGGCTTAGAGCAGGCAATGATGGTGGCCCAGCGGGCATTGCTGGCGGCTCGCACCATTCATTGGTTGCATTGCCGCGAGGTGGAGGTCCAGCTGCAAGGCAGTCACGATGAAATCAGCGGTAAACCTTATGTGCTGATCCAGTATGCCAAGAGCTATTGCATCAAGTTTAAAGAAGAGTTTGGTGCTGAAATCGTACAGCGCATGCGGGTACAAAATCGTGAGTTTGAAATGTGGCAATTTGATGTACGAGGTTGCCTTGTCCGTTGGTTACAGGAGGTTTGATATGCAAGTTCTTACTGAAGCATTCACTCAAAAAATAGCCAAGCTCAATGGTGTCATTCGCCTGCTGCGTCAGGCTGGAATCACAGTGCAGGCTGTGGACTATGACAAAGGTGGCCGTTTGCAACTGGCCAGCGAGCCGCCCGTGGACGTGGTGCCCCATCTGATGTTTAAGAAAAATGGTATCAACCTAGCTCAATACGACGGCGTCACGCTGGCATGGCATTAAATCTTAGCCAACTGGATGAAGCCACAAGGGCCGAACTGAGCCGGTCTGTTGACGCGCTGGTAGAGGGAGGAATGGATAGGCTACTTGCCCGCCGCAAAGTGTGGGATGACTACCAAAGTGAGCTTATTGTCATTGCGGATAAAGAGGCTGGCATTGATGAGCGGCCACCGCTCCCACCATTACCAGAGGCCAGAGGAAAAACCTATCAGCCTAAACGTTGGTATCTGCCACGGCCAGACAGTGGTGATGATTTTTTTACACCAGAACGCATACAAAAAAGCCGTAGTGCGCTGGAAAACCTAAAGCAACACTTAAAGCAGGGAGCAAAAGCATGAGTATCAGCACAGAAGGCTATATGAAAGACGGTAAAAACCGTCTGATTCCCCTGGATCAAATTAAGCCCATTGATCTGACCCGCCATCATTTGGTTGAAGAAATCGTAAAAAAAGCCAAGGTCCAAAGTGCCGCGATGGCTTCTTTTAAAGTGGATTTATTTGGCGATATTGATGCTTTCATTCATTTAGCCGCAGAGCAATACGATGCAAATCTGGGCGGTGTGAAAGGCAATGTAACGCTCACCAGCTTCGATGGGCAGTACAAAGTTATTCGGGCGATCAATGAAACACTGGCTTTTGATGAGGGCTTGCTTGCTGCCAAGGCCTTGATTGATGAGTGTATGCATGAATGGAGCCAAGGGGCACGGAGTGAAATAAAAGCCATTATTAACGATGCCTTCCAAGTTGATAAACAAGGGCAAATTTCAACGGGTCGTATCCTTGGCCTGCGTCGTTTAGCGATTGCAGACCCTAAATGGGTCCGGGCGATGGGGGCCTTAGCCGATAGCATCCGCGTGCAGTGTAGTAAAGACTATGTGCGGGTATATGAGCGAACCGAAAACGGCAAGTATCAGCAGATTCCACTAGATATGGCTGGGGTTTGACATGAGTAACACTGAAAAAACCAGCAAGCTGGCTATTGGCTCAATTAAACCGGCCTTGCAATTAAGCCCGCAAGAACAAGTCCAGTTTTTTTCGCAACTGATTTGTTTATCTGTTGGGAGTCTGCGTGGGCTGGCACCTCCTGACTTTATCCATGAATTTCTGGATGCAGCAAAGGCGAGTCTGGATGGCAAAACAGAGGGCATGGTTGTGGTTCTCAATTCTCAAAACACCACACTGCAATGAGGCCCGATGTTTTCCGCAATAACCGCGCGCGACTGGCGTTAATTAGCCGCAGAAGAAGTCCCATCTTTCACGCTCATAAGGAGCAAAACATGCATAAGTCAGAATTAATTAACCAAGTAACTGAAAAAATGAAGTTAAGCCATAGCCGTGTAGTGAATAAGGCGGACGTTGAAGCCTTACTAGCCTCTTTGGTTGAAGTCACTCAGAGCGCATTAGCTAAAGGTGATGAAGTGAGCTTGCCAGGGCTGGGCAAGTTCTCTGTGGTTGAGCGTGCAGAGCGTGAAGGTCGTAATCCACGCACAGGTGAAGCAATCACGATTGCCGCCAGCCGTGCTCCTAAATTCAGCCCCGGTAAAGAGCTGAAAACGGCCATTAATCTAACGCGCTAATTCCCTGCGTACAGCGTCTTTATGTAAGGACGCTGTGCGAAGTGAATCTGGCCGGATGCTTCGCCCTTTTATATTTAACGGTGAAAAACTATGAAACTAACTAAAGAGCAAAAGGAAAAGCTGGCTAAAGAACTGAGCCATCCATGGGGGCATGTCAAGTTAATGTGCGATGGCTATCGCATTGATTTACAGGTGCAGCGCTTTAAAGCCACCAGCATTTCTTATCGGATAGTGACTTATGTAAATGGCACGTTTAACCCAGCGTGGATCACTACAGAAGAAGGCGAATATCCAGAATTCAAATTCTTACGCAGATTAGTACGGCCGAATGTTAGCCCTACAAAAAAAGCAATATTAGAAAAAAAGCTGGGAAAGCGATATGTAAAAAACGATCCATATTTTAGCGGATCTACTACTTTCTACTTGCCTGATTGGGGTAATGGAAAGACCGCCATCAATCACTTATGCAAGGTATGTGACTCCGTATCGCTTATTGAAAAAACTGAGCCATTAGAAGCCATTTAATTCCCTGCGTACAAGCCGTTTTAGCAAGCGGTTTGTGCGAAGTGAATTTCCAAGGAAAACCCATGCTTGATCGTACTCAACTCGCCAAGATTCACGTTGCTAAAAAACAATTAGCGATGGATGACGATACTTATCGCCTGATGTTGCAAAACGTGGCGGGCGTGAGTTCGGCTAAGGATTTAACGGTGCCCTTGGCCATGAAGGTGATGGCGCATTTAAAGAAATGTGGTTTTAAGCCCAAGGCAACAGTAAAGCATGGTAAACGGCCTCAGCCAACGCAGGATAAAACCGCATTAATGGGCAAAATTGAAGCCCAGCTGACCGAAGCACAGCGCCACTGGAACTATGCCCATGCAATGGCAAAGCGGATGTTTAAAGTGGATCGCGTTGATTGGTGCGATGCCGAGCAGCTGCAAAAGATCGTGGCCGCGCTGACCTACAACGCAAAACGCGCTGGGAGAACCACATGATTAAGCTAGAGCAGTTTACCCAGGCAGATATCGCCTTACTCCCTCACGTCGTACAAGAGCTGGTGGGGCTGATTGGCCTAACAGCGACGATGCGCCTGGTTGAACACCATGGCGGCACCAGCATTCTTATTCCCCAGGGCAAGAATCGTGAAGGCCAGATCGCTTTTGAAGCCATGGCAGAAGTAGTTGGCTATAAGGAAATGACTTTGTTGGCCAAGCACTTTAAAGGCAACGATGTTTTATACGTTGCCAATTGCAAAGCGGCCATTCGTGCAGTACGTAATCGCCTGATTCGCCGTGATTTTGATGCTTATACCCTTGAAGAGTCAGGCAGCCGCGCAGTGATGAAATTAGCCAGGGATCATCAGCTATCAGATCGCCGGGTGTGGGAGATTTTAAAAGAGGCTGATGTTGTTTGTGCAACTCAAGTCAGTTTGTTTTAAGCGAATCATGACGAAGTAGCCGGAATTGATTTAGCATATTGCCATTCTAAAAGGGGAACATAATGAAACATTCTCTCGCATTATTGCTAATTGGGTTGGCATTGTCTGGATGTGGAGCAGAAAAAAACGAGGCTGCAGCACCAAAAGTGGTTGCAAGCAGTGAGGCAGAGATTGTGCCAGAGCCTCATGAAGATGTGTCGCCCGTATCACCAAAGCATTGGTATGTTATGCGTGATGGGTCTGAGTATGGTTATGAAAGAGTACTTAGCAAAAATGAAACCGATCAAGGCCAGGCTGCGGGTACTTTGATCATGATTAAGTATGCTGGACAAAAAAATGGGAAACATCAAATCTACTTACAGCAAAAAGAGGAGTTCGATGTTTTCGAGTGCAACGAGCCATGTGACTATATTAAAACGATGACTTTTTACGGCGACGAATTGATAAGAACAGAACGCCTTAAGTTTGTACCTGGCACTATAGCTGCCTCTGCAATGATGGATGCATTTAATGGGCAGCTTGAAGTTGTAAAAGTACAAAAAAAATCCAAACCGAATATTGATTTAAATATTTGGTTTAGCGAGAAATCAGGCATAGTTCTGACACCAGTGAAAACGTAATTGCAGAAAGCTATATGATAAGTCCCAGCCCCGCCGCATGCGGGGTTTTTTAATTCCCACTGAACCCCATCCCCCCAAGCCGCAATACCCCCTTCCACCAAAATGACAGGTATCCACTCAGGAGCCTGTCATGCGCCCCATCAAGACCATTGTAATTCACTGCTCTGCATCACCAAACGGTAAGCGCCTTGGGGATGACAAGCTCAAAACAGCTGCAGCAACAATTGATGTTTGGCATAGCACACGCGGGTTTCGCCGCACTGATGCAGCGCGGCTGGCGTTTAATCCTAAATTATTCGCAATTGGCTATCACTGGGTGATTGATTGTGATGGCCGCTTAGACACTGGCCGCAATATTGAAGAAATTGGTGCGCATGTGGCCGGGCATAACATGGCATCTATTGGCATTTGCTTAGTGGGCACGGATCAATTCACTACACGCCAATTTGAAGCCTTGCATTCCCTTGTACGTGAACTGCGAAACCGCTACCCCAGTGCAAAAGTATGCGGGCATCGTGATCTATCACCAGATTTAAATGGTGATGGAAAAATCACCTCAAATGAATACATCAAGACATGCCCTGGCTTTACTGTTGCCGACTGGCTGGCTGGTGGTATGCAACCGCTTAAATCTGCCTTGATCGGAGGCTAAGCAATGAACCTTTCTGATCTGGTGACCAATCCCCAAACAAACCGTTTAAGTCATACCAAGCTATGGGCCAACATCGCTTGTGCAGCATCCACTGCGGTTTTTATCAAGCAAGGTTTTGCTGGCACTTTAAGCAGCGATGGCTGGTTGGTTTATTTGGGTGTTGTGGGTGGTTATGCCGTTGCGCAACGCTGGCTTGCAAATCGTAAATCAATAGGAGGTAGCAATGCTATCTAACCCCTTATTTATCAAGCTGTTTGTTGCCATTAGCCTGTTTGCTTGCGGTTTAGGCCTAGGTGGTGCGATTGCATATGACATTGCCAGCCAGCGTGCCAAATTAGAAAAATTACAGGTGCAGGAAAGTACCTTATTAGATCGGCTGAATATTGCCCGTCAGGCCATGATGCAACGGTTGGCAATGCAGGCCCGTAGCGAGAAGGTTGCACTAGAGCTGGATCAAACCCGCAACCAGCTTGCAGAAACCCGGATCAGTTTAAACAGGAGCATTGCCCGTGTTACGACAGTCTATAAAACCAGCCCAGCGTCTAGCCCACAGCCTTTGCCTGCTTGCGTGTTTACTGCTGGCTTCGTGCGCAGCTGGAACAGCGCCCTTGCCAGCCCTGCAAATTATCCCAGCGCCTCAGCCCCCAGTAGTGCTGCTGATCAAGCCCAAACCAGCCACTCCCTTGATGATGATCTTGCCGCCAGCCCCATCCAGCAAGCCGACCTATTAAGTAATCACATTGATAACAGCTTGCGCTGCCAAGGCATTGAGGCGCAGCTCAATCAGTTGATTGATTGGCATCGGGAGTAAAGGTAATGGATCTTTTTGACCATGCCAGCGAGCTGGAGCAATTGCAGCGAGATGAAGCCATTGCCCATACGCGTAAAAATGCACCGCATGGCATTAGCGCCACTGAGTGTGAAGATTGCGGTGCAGCAATTCCTGCTGCCCGCCAAGCCGCAGCCCTTGGCTGTACCCGTTGTATTAGCTGTCAAACCATTTTTGAAAAAGGAAAGGCCTGATGGCTGATCAGAACTCGCTGGCGTTAATGCTGGGCCGTATGGAAGGCAAGCTGGATATGATTATTGGTAATCAAAACCAGTTATCTGACCGAGTTGATGGACTGGATGAGCGTATGCGCACCGTGGAAGTACAAGCGGCCAAGTCAGGCGCAATCAGCGGTGGCATTGCTGCAGTAGGAACAGCGATTGCAGTGGAAATTCTTAAGCGTTCTGTTTTGCATTTGGGATGACATAGATGGCTCACCCACAAGAGACGCGCGATAAATTACGCCGTATGTACATCTTTGATCAGCAGGCATTAGAAATCGGTGCGCTGCAGTGCAATGTCGCTATTGCAACGGCACGGCGCTGGAAAAGCGATGCTGCGGCTGAAGGCGATGATTGGGACAAGCTGCGGGCCGCACAAACACTGGCAGGCGGCAGTATGGAAGAGCTGGCCAGACAAATGTTGGCTGGGTTTTTGCTGCAGTACCAATCCGTTATGGAAACGCTTAACGCCAATGATGAAGGGCAAAAGCTAACACCAATGGTCCGTGTCACGATGCTGGCTAGCCTTGCCGATTCATACAACAAAACAGTGGCGGCAAGTAAACGGGTGCTACCAGATACCAGTGAATTAGCCACTGCCATGCAAGTAGTGCAAAAGTTAGCGGGGTATATCCGCGAGCACTACCCGCAACATGCAGCGGCATTTGTAGAGGTGCTGGAGCCATTTGGCTCTGAGCTGGCCAAAACTTACGGGTAAATATCATGAATGAAGATCAGATTACCTTGATGGCAATCCAAGCAACGATTACAGACTTACCGCTGCAAGACCGGAAAATGGTAACTGAAGCAGCTGCAAAAATTCGTCATGTTGTGGCTGAATATCCCAAAGGCCATGGACAGATGGCATTGGCTTTAGTAGGTGCATACTTTGCGGCATCTCCTGATGAGTGCTGATCTCGATAACGGCCATGTTCTGATGTGGTATCGCTGGCAACATTTTTGGGCCACGAGCGAGCGGCGCTACTTTGCCATGTTGGTTTGGCATACCAGCTATATGAATGAAATGAAGCTGAAAGTTGGCGCTGAATGTCCAAACTAAACAGTAAAGATTTTCTTAAGGGTTTGGGCGAACTGGCGGTTGAGCTACGCCGCACGATTGAGGCAGAAGTCACTGGCTTTGATCCTAGCCCTGCGGAAACGGCCAGCCGTCGCTTACGTGTGTTTGATCCGGTCCATGGCTATGCCTTTTTTGTTGAAAACTACTTTCCGCATTATGTGAAATTCCCTGAGCGCTCACAACTGCATGAGCATCTGTTTCACCGCTTACCGCAACTGGTGAGTAGTGATAAAAGCGAAACAGATGCAATCGCTGCACCACGGGGTGAAGCCAAATCGACATTGGTTTCTCAGTTGTTTGTGCTGTGGTGTTTGATTACAGGGCGTAAAAAATATCCTGTCATCGTGATGGATAGTATTGATCAAGCCTATCCGATGTTAGAAGCGATCAAAGCGGAGCTGCAATTTAATCCGCGCCTGGAGATGGATTTTCCTGAGATTGCGGGCCAAGGGCGCGTATGGCAGGCCGGTACGATTGTGTTAAAGAATGATGCCAAGGTTCAGGTGGCTGGCTCAGGTAAGAAACTGCGTGGTTTGCGCCATGGCCCGCACCGGCCAGATCTTTGCGTGCTGGATGATATTGAAAATGATGAGCAAGTCCGCAGCCCAGAGCAGCGCGATAAGCTGGAATCGTGGCTGAAGAAAACAGTACTGCCTTTAGGCGGTGCCGTTGCTAAGTTTGACGTGGTGTACATCGGCACGATTTTGCATTACGACTCCGTGCTGTCTCGCACTTTGGGCAACAAACTATGGAAGACCGCCCGTTTTAAAGCCGTTCTCCGTTGGCCAGATCGTATGGATCTGTGGGAGCGCTGGGAAGAAGTGCTGCGTAATGAGGGCGAAGACGTTGCTGATGCATTTTATGCTGCTAAAAAAGCGCTGATGGATGCAGGGGCACAGGTGTCCTGGTCAGCTCGCCCGATTGAAAAGCTCATGAAAATCCGGGCGCGTGATGGGCACTCTGCCTTTGATTCCGAATATCAAAATGATCCGGTGGCGGGTGATTCCGCACCCTTTGCCAATTGCATCCAGTTCTGGGTTAACCGCCTTGCTGAATGGGTGTTTTATGGTGCTTGTGATCCGTCACTGGGTAAAAAAGGTGCCAGCCGTGATCCTTCGGCCCTGCTAGTTGGTGGCTTTAATCGGCATACCGGCGTGCTGGATGTTGTAGAAGCCGCTATTCGTAAGCGTCTGCCAGACAAGATCATTAGTGATGTGATTGCGCTGCAGAAGGAATACCGCTGCTTGCTATGGGTCGTCGAGGCGGTGCAGTTCCAAGAGTTTTTACGTACTGAATTAGTGAAGCGTGCTGCGATTGCGGGTATTCCTGTCCCTGCTCGCGCCATCATTCCCAGTACAGATAAATTGTTGCGAATTGAAAGCATCCAGCCCCATGTTGCTAATGCCTTAATTCGTCTTCACCCAAGCCAAACCACAATGCTGGATCAGCTGCGGCACTTTCCAATGGCAGATCACGATGACGGCCCCGATGCTTTGCAAATGCTCTGGATGGCCGCCACCACGGGCTTTGGCCAAATTGCATTTACACCAGTCAGCAATCACAGCCAATTTGGCGGTGGCGGTGCTTGGTAAACCACGAGACTTATAAAATGGCACGCATTCTTGATCAATATGGTCATCCCTTTGAGCAGGCGGTACTGCGTGAAGCGCAATCATCCCGACTGACCCATACCTCGCGTGAGTTTGCCCAACACCCTGCAAAGGGACTCACCCCGCCAAGGCTGGCGCAAATCTTAGAAAGCGCAGAAATGGGCAATCTGGCGGCACAGGCGGATCTCTTTTGCGATATGGAAGAGAAAGATGCGCATATCTTTGCCGAGATGAGTAAGCGTAAGCGTGCCTTGCTCACTTTGGATTGGAGCGTAGAGCCGCCCCGCAATGCCAGCCCTACTGAAAAAAAACAGGCTGATCAGGTTCAAGAGTGGTTACTGGATATTGCTGATTTTGAAGATGTCATGCTGGATTCTCTTGATGGCATCGGCCATGGCTTTGCTGCCTTAGAGATCGACTGGCAGCAGCAAGGCCGCGAGTGGCACCCCAAGACCTTAACACACCGGCCACAGCGCTGGTTTCAAACACTGCAGCATGATGGCAACGAGCTGCGCCTGCGTGATGGCTCATTAGAAGGTGCCGGTTTATGGCCCTTTGGCTGGGTTATTCATAAACATAAAGCCAAGTCTGGTTATTTAAACCGCGCAGGTTTGCATCGGGTGCTGGCGTGGCCCTACTTATTTAAGAATTACTCAGTGCGTGATTTGGCTGAGTTTCTGGAAATTTATGGCTTACCGCTGCGCCTGGGCAAATATCCTAGCGGTAGCACGGATGCAGAAAAAAACACCTTACTGCAAGCCGTGGCCAGTATTGGCCATAATGCGGCGGGGATTATTCCGGAAGGGATGTTGATTGAATTTCAGGAAGCGGCCAAAGGCAGCGAAGGCCCTTTCCTCAGTATGGTGGATTGGTGCGAAAAGTCACAATCAAAAGCAATTTTGGGCGGCACACTCACCAGCCAAGCCGATGGTAAAAGCAGCACCAATGCTTTAGGTAATGTGCATAACGAAGTGCGCCACGATCTAAAAGTATCTGATGCCAGGCAGTTGGCCAGCACGCTGACCCGTGATCTGATTTACCCATTGCTGGCACTTAACTTGGGCGAAGTTGATCCACGACGTTTGCCCAAATTTAAGTTTGATACCCGTCAACCGGAAGATTTAAAGCTGTATGCCGACGCCTTGCCTAAATTAGTAGGCTTGGGCTTAAAGGTAAAAACAGAGTGGGTACACAATAAGTTAGCCATTCCTATAGCAAAAAAAGAGGATGACGTGCTGATTGCACCGCGCCCGGAGATGGCCCTCCCTCCTGAGCTACGCCCCAAGCCTCAGGTGGCGGATGCAAAATTTCGCGCTGTTTTAAGTAATGGCAAGGGCGAAGTGGTTTACCCGGATCAGCACGCGCTCGATGCCACAGAACTGCCACAGCTGGATGATGCAGTGCAAATCTTACTGGCTCCGCTGATTCGGCAAATTAATGCCGGTGATGGCCCCGATGAGATTATTGCTGCGCTTTCAAATGCATGGCCAGATCTGGGTGAGGGTGAATTACAAGCGATGTTAACGCAGGCCTTATTCGTTGCCGATGTATGGGGACGCATCAATGCCGCTGCCTGACCTTGGCTTTGCCATTGGCCTGCAGCCTGAAGAGGCCATCAAGTACTTTGAGGGTAAGGGCTACGCCATTGGGTTTAAGTGGCAAGACGTCTGGGCAGAAGCGCACGCTAAATCATTTACGGTGGCCGGTGTCACCAAGCTGGATGTGCTGCAAGACATCCGGGGCGAACTGGATAAGCTGCTGAAGAACGGCGGCACCCTGCAAGAGTTTAAAAACAATCTTATTCCCACACTGAAAGAAAAAGGCTGGTGGGGTAAGGGCCATATCGTTGATGAGGCCACGGGTGAAGTGGTGGGGAAACGCTTAAACCCACGACGCTTAGAAACGATCTTTCGTACCAATATGCAATCTGCGTATATGGCTGGGCGCTACCGCGAGCAACTGGCCAGCGCCGATGCTCGCCCTTGGTGGGAATATGTAGCTGTATTAGACAGCCGAACACGCCCCCGCCATGCGGCCCTTTCTGGCCAAATTTTTCGCTTTGATGATGCCTTTTGGCAAAGCTTCTATCCACCAAATGGCTGGAACTGCCGCTGCAGGGTGCGTACTCGTTCAGCTCGTGATGTGGATCGTAAGGACTTAGCAATTAGTAATAGCGAAGGCCGTATGGGAACCACAGAGCAACTGATTGATAAAAAAGGCACGACACGTCAAGTGCCTAGCTACCAGTTAGCCACGGGTGAAAAATTCACTGCAGATGCAGGGTTTGGATATAACCCCGGACAAGCTGCGTTTCAACCCGCGCTAGACAAATACCCTAAGGCCACCGCTCGCCAGTATGTACAGGGTAGCTTAACGGGGCCAGCTTTTAAAACGTGGCATCAGGGCTTAGAGCAAGGTGTTGCTGTTTTACGTAAAGCTCAGCCAGAGCTAAGCAATGCATTACTGATAGAGGCTGCTCGCCAGCAGCTCAGTACTGGGCAACGTTTCCCTGTGGCCGTACTTTCAGAAGAATACCGGCAACTATTGAAGTCAGAAGCACAGACGGTGTGGCTCTCTGACGATACGGTGCTTAAGCAGCTGGTGGCACGGGAAGGGCAAAATATTGAGTTGGCTGATTATTGGCGTGTGCAGTCTGTCATAGAGCAGGCACAGCTGATTATTCGCCAGGGCGAGTTAAATCTGGTGTTTATCAGGCGGGAAGGGAAAATTTATCACGCAGTGGTGAAGGCAACCCAGAGCGGCAAAGCCCTGTTTCTGACCTCTTTCCGGGAAAGCAGTATGACTGCAGCAAAGCAGGCCATGAAGAAAGGCGACGTACTGCAGAATGATTTGGTGGGAATGTAGCCTCAGGGGGGACTCTCTCTTCACCCCCACGCGATCCGTCTTACAACGTCCTACGGCCGAGAGTATTCACCGTGTTTCTGAGGCCACTACTGGAGTATAGCTGTGATTGAAATTTCAATCGACATTAAACAATTAGACTCTTTGTTTGATCGTTTAAAAAAAGCAGCCGCCCATCCAGCGCCGCTGATGCGGCAAATTGCCGATGTAATGTGGGATGCCGTAGAAGAAAACTTTGCACAGGAAGGCCGGCCACGCTGGCAAGGACTAAAACCACCAGGCCGCCCAGGGGGAAAGATACTGCAAGCCTCTGGCCGCCTTGCCGCTTCTATTGTGCCGAGTAGTAGTGCGGATACAGCGATGGTTGGGACGAATGTGAAGTATGCAGCCATCCACCAGTTTGGAGGGCAAACCCGCCCACACCGGATTGTGGCAAGAAATGCCAAAGCCCTGAAATTTGGCAACCGCTTTGCCAGATCCGTAAACCACCCTGGCAGCAAAATCCCTGCAAGACCATTTTTAGTACTCGCACCAGAAGATGAAGATGAGATCGAGCAGACCGTGAGCGATTACTTGCGGGGGGTGATTGGCGGGTAATCTGAAAAGCCACACAAACCCTTTTTAATGCGTTGTGTGGTGTGGGGATACAGATACGCTCGTTTAAGTCTTAACTATTGCGAGTTAACACCAGTTAACGGGCTGGATTAGGCGATGCATCGCCGTAATGGCGAGGTAAAAATGCAATTTGTGCCTGATCGTTTAAGTCGGGCTGAAATTTGCGGACTTACCGCACTAAACCCGAATACATTTCAGGTATATTTTCTTTTCTGAATTTTTTATTAAGAAAAGGAGAGGTGTCTTGAAATATTTCATAGATCGAATTGATTTTGTCGGAGAAAAAACGCCATGCGATTTTAAAGGCAATGGCGGCAATCACTATCTACATAAAGGGATTGCACGCATTTTGAGGGATGAAAACGGGAGGGAGTACGTTGCAGGCCCGACATGTGCAGAAAAAAACACCTTTGATACAAATTGGGGGGAGAAAGTACCGGACTTCACCAAAGGCGCAATATTAATTGTTACGCCTACCGGACCAAATGTAGGTAGTGGCGGTGGCGCGTCTTCTCATGAGGATCATGATGAGGATGAAATAAAAAACCTTGATGATTTTGCTATTAGCTATTTACGCCTGAGAATGGAGAAGTTAAGAGCACTCGGCTTTTTTCGCGCGAAATTTGAGCCATTCAACCCTTATTATGAGCAGTGGAAATCAACGAGAAAACTAGATGAAAAATCAAGGCGGCATATTGTTAATACCGACCAAAGCCAAAGAAAAAAAGCTGAACCATTTTATATGGAGCGATTACAAAAATGCTATGCCACGGCTTTTTTTATTGATCATGCACTGAGGCATCCACTCTCCGCTAGCGACAGTAAATATTTAAAAGATTATCGTAGTGCCCTGACTAAAACATACTATTTGTCTGTTGAGGAAATTAACAAGCTTAAAGAAATTGTTTCTCGTATTAACGATCCATGGTTTAAGAAAGTAGAGCTGGGCTATTTTGAGTAAGCACTGAAGCTCTTCCCCCCTAGCCACTCCCCACATAGCCCCGATAATCGGGGCTATGACATATCCAGCCCCTCTCTTCGCCGCTCTGTCGGTTGAACTCACAACAGAAATCAAGCAAGCAATTAAGCTTTTGCCTGCTGGCGAGTTTCGTGCCCGTGATGGTCGGCCAGAAGGCTGCACAGCTTGGGTGTTGGACTCTGAAAATGCAGCTCTCCTCGTTGCGGCCGCTGCCCGCCAACAAACGCTATCAGTGGTCGATTATGAACATCAAACGCTAAACGCGGCTGAAAACGGAAAGCCTGCACCCGCTGCAGGTTGGTTTAAAGAGTTGGTATGGCACGATGGCGATGGGCTGTACGCCATGGTGGATTGGACCGATCCTGCTGCAACAATGATTGCAGCTAAAGAATACCGCTATATCTCCCCCGTTTTTACCTATGACAAAACCGGCCGTGTGTTGGGTTTGTTGCATGTTGCTTTAACGAATACCCCTGCACTGGATGAACTGCCCCCGCTTTCTGTGGCGGCATTGTCACGCCTGGTATCGCTTACTACCCAACCACAGGAACCCCAAATGGAAGAGCTTCTTGAGCAATTACGCTGGCTGTTAAATTTGCCAGTAGGAGCCACGGCTGATGATGTTAAGGCTCAGCTGCAAAAGTTAATGACGCAATTAGGTGGCACTGACACTGCAGCGGCCAGCGTCGATTTATCCAAGTTATTGGCAGAGCAACAAACTCAAATTGCAGCACTTTCAGCAAAGCCAGCTGACCCAGCTAAGTTTGTGCCCATCGAAATCATGCATGAGCTGCAAACAAAGCTTGCCGCGTTATCTACTCAGCAGCAAGTCAATGAAGTTGATGAATTGATCACTGTAGCGCTATCTGATGGTCGTTTGTTTCCAGCCCAAGAAGAATGGGCACGCAACTTTGGCACACAAGATATTTCAGCACTAAAAGGTTATCTCGATAAAGCCCCAAAGTTAGCCGCATTAAGCACAACGCAAACCAAGGGTAAATCATCAGAAACAATCCCACATGTAAGTGATGGTGGCAATTTTATTACCCCAGTGGGATGTCAGGTCAATCAAGCGACGTTGTCTCTACATAAAAAAGCGCTGTCCTACCAAGCCGCCAACCCAGGCATGTTGTATGAAACCGCAGTATTGACGATGGAGAAACAACAATGAGTCAGCAAGCTATTGCCTTATTAAATCTGCCAGTACAGGCAGTCGGCGCGATTCAAGAATATCGCTGTGTGGGCTTTAACGGAGCACAAGCCACTGCGGCAGGGCAAAAGGTCTATGGCATTGCGCGACGAGGTGCAGCCTCTGGGCAGTGGACTGATCTTACTATTTTAGGCACTTCACCAGCGGAGTCCGGCGCGGCCATTGCTGTAGGGCAACCACTTACATGTGATGCGTCTGGGCGAGTAATTGTTTGCACTGCATTAAGTGTTGCGGTGGGTGGGCTAACTGTTGCGGCGGGTGCGACTGCAGTTACATCTACAGCGGCCAATGGCGGAATTCTGGCTGGAAATGCTGCAGTAACCGGCGCGGACTTACCGCAGCATTTAATTGGGTATGCACTACAAGCAAGCGCTGGTGCAGGTGAATTTATTGAAGTTCTGTTGCGCTAAGCGCTAAGGGGAATTAAATGCCGTTAACAAATGCTGCAGTACGTGTGATTGATCCAATTCTGACTACAGTTGCCCAAGGTTATGGAAACCAAGAGTTTGTCGGGATGAATCTTTTTCCTGAGGTGCCCGTTGCCGCTTCTGGTGGGCAAGTTCTGGAGTTTGGCCGGGAAGCCTTTCGTCTTTATTCCTCTGCTCGCTCTCCTGGCTCCAATACCCGTCGTGTGCAATATGGTTACTTGGGCCGTCCATTTGCCCTTGAAAACCATAGTTTAGAAGGCATGGTGCCACGCGAGCACCAGCGCGATGCCGCTCAAGTCCCAGGGATTAACCTTGGCAGTGGTGCCGTAAAGAAAACCATGAAAGCCTTGAAGTTATCAGTTGAAGTGGCTCAAGCGGGGATCGCATGTAACCCTGCCAATTACCCTGTAGGTAATAAAATCGCGTTAGCAGGTGCTGCAAAGTGGTCTGATCCAGGCTGCGATATTGTGGCGTGTGTTGATGTGGGTCGTGAGGCGATCCGCTCACAGTGCGGCTTGTATCCCAATGTATTAAACCTTTCACCGCTGGCATTTAACGCCGCAAAAAATAATCCAAAAATTATTGAGCGCTTTAAGTTTACGAGTGCGCAATCCATCACTGCAGACATGCTGGCCGGTATTTTCAATGTAAAGAAAGTCACTGTTGGTGCGGCTGTTTATTGGACGGATGCCGGGGCTGCTACAGATATCTGGGGCAACAATGCAGTCATGGCGTATGTCCCAGAGGGTGCGCTCTCTGATGTGGATGAGCCTTCTTATGGATATACCTACACCATGGAAGGCAATCCAGCCGCTGAACAGCCGTATTACGACAACAATGCCAAGAGCTGGATTTATCCAGTCACTTACGAACGCGTGCCGGTAATTAGTGGGATTATTGCTGGTTACTTAATCCAAAACCCTGCGTAAGGAGCTGGCCATGTTTCGTGTATTGCAACCTGTTAAGCACGGCGTTCGTGAAGGTGATGTGGTGATCGAGCGGGACTTTATGATTGGTGAATATACAAGTTTCCCAGAAAAGGACGCCAAAGAGCTGCTCAAGATTGGCGTAATTGAGCGCTTTGATTTACCCCCTTTCGCTGTTGCTGAAGAAACACTGCCGCAACATCCTTCCTCTGAAGATAGTGCTGCGGCTAGCAAACAGGAAGAAGAAAGCGCCAGTTATAAAGAAGCAGCCATCTAATGTATGCCAGCCAAACAGATATGCTAGATCGTTTCGGTGAGCGTGAAGTCATCGCGCTCACCGACCGTAGCTATAGCGGTGTGGTGGATGCCACGATATTAAATCGCACAATAGCCAATGCCAGCACCGAGATTGATGCTTATTTGGCGAGCCGCTACATCATTCCACTGCAGCCGGTGCCCAGTTTATTAGTTGGCATCACTTGTGATATCACCCGCTATCGGCTGTGTGGCGCAGGAGTGGCAACCACAGATGAAATTCGTGATCGTTATCAGGACGCCATCAAGCTTTTAGAAAAAATTAACAAAGGTTTGCTGACTTTGGGCGGGATGCCAAATGGTGGCGGTATTGCGCCGGTATCCAGTAACACAATTCAGATTGTGTCTGCAGGGACGGTTTTCGGGCGGGGCCAGCTATGAGTGCGCCAGTTAGCCTGGAACAAATCGAAGACGCACTGGTGGCGCGGCTGAAACAAGGTTTGGGCCGACTGGCAACCTCAGTGGAAAACTATGGCGGTGAATTAGATGATTTAACGCCTGAAGTGATCCGTTGCTTCCCTGCTGTTTGGGTGACTTTTGGCGGGATTATCCGCTCTGAGAAAACAAAAACCAGCGAAAAAAGCATCAAGGCATCAGGGCAATGGGTGGTGATGTGCGCCGCTCGCAATATCCGCAATCACAACGCAGCAAGGCAAGGTGGTGTGGGTGAAGTGGGCGCATATCAATTAGTGCGGTCGGTGCGGCGACTTTTGCAGCAGCAAGATTTAGGGCTGGCGATAGATTACCTGCAGCCTGGGCGCGTTCGCACGCTTTATAACACCAAGCTGGGCCATGACGCCGTCAGTATCTTTGCTTGTGAGTTTTCAACCGCATGGATAGAGCACGCTTTAGAAAACGGTCACTGGCCAGTAGATGGACGGGCCGCTGATGTTGTTTTTGTGGGGAATCACGGGCGTAAAGATCTGCCTGATCCTGACTTGCTTCGCATCCGGTTGGAGCACGATTTAACGCCACCCGGTGACGGTAAACCGGAAGCCACCGACATTATTAATTTGAGGAGCTAACCATGCTGGTTAAAGCCGCATCAGGCCTTTCTGTGCCTAAAGAAGACTCACCTCGTGAATACATTGGCGACAACAATGCTGAGCTTGTGCCGGATTCACAATACTACCTTCGGCGAGTCATGGAGGGGGATTTGTTATTGCAAGTAGATCCTAGCTTTGAAGAAGGACCAGATTTAAAGCCCGCCAACCGTAAAACGCCTGCAGGAGCTGCATAATGGCTAGCAAAGATATTAGCTTCGATAGCATTCCATCTAGTATCCGCAAGCCGGGTAAGTACTTTGAATTTAATACCAAGATGGCTGTGCGCTTATTGCCAGGTAATTTACAAAAAGTATTGTTAATTGGCCAACGTATGGCCATTGGCACCGTGGCCGCTACCGTCCCCACTGATGTCTTTAATGATGCAGATGCCGCAACCATGTTTGGCCGTGGCTCTATTTTGCACAGTATGGTGACGGCAGCGATTACAGCCTATCCCTATGCAGCAATTACAGCTATTGCACTGGATGATGCGCCTGCAGGTACTCAGGCCACAGGCACGGTGACGTTAACAGGTGCAGCAACGGCGGCAGGTGCGTTAACACTTTGGGTGGGGAATGATCGAATTGATGCCGCCATCAGTAATGGCGATACACCGACCACTGTGGCTCTGGCGCTTAAAACTGCATTAGATAAAGCACCTGATCTTCCTGTCACTGCAGCAGTGAATGCGGGGGTTGTCACGCTGACCGCTAAAAACAAAGGCACGCTGGGTAATACGATTAAGCTGACCAGCTCTTTTGCGATTGCGGCGGGTTTAGTGGCGGCAATTTCCCCAATGGCTGGCGGCGCGACAGATCCAGATATTCAAGCCGCACTGACGCCTATTTATAGTGCTGGCCACAATATTCTCTGCAGTAGCTTGATGGATGCCGCCAGCCTGCAAAAACTACGTACCCATCTTGATGCGGTAGGTGGACCAATGGAGCAGCGAGGGGCTATTGGTGTGTATGGCAATACCGGCACGCTGGCGCAAGCCACTACTTTGGCACTCTCTATTAATAGCGGTCGGACCAGCAGCATTCTTGTGCCATCGACCCCTAGCTTATCTTGGGAAGTGGCTGCAGCTTACGCGGCTGTGATTGCCAGTGAAGAAGACCCCGCTCGCCCGCTGAACACGCTGGCCCTGATCGCGATTGCCCCTTCACCCTTCGCTAGTCGTTTAAGCCGTACTGAGCAAGAAAATGCACTTTACAACGGGGTGACACCAACCGAGGTTGGCCCCGGCGATAAAGTACAAATTGTGCGGGCCATTACCACTTACACCAAAGATCCGCAGGGAATTGACGATGTCAGTCTGCTGGATCTCACGACTATTCGCACGCTGGATTACGTGCGCAAAGCGTGCCGCGAACGCATCGCCTTACGCTTCCCCCGTGAAAAGCTAAGTAGCCGTACCGCTGATAAGGTGTGGTCAGAACTATACGACGTTTTACTGAAGCTGGAAGAGTTGGAGTTTGTTGAGCAAGTGGTAGAAAACAAAGACAAGCTCATTGTACAGCGTGATTTACAAGATGCTAATCGCCTGAATGCACGTATCCCCACGGATGTCGTCAATGGTCTGCATGTATTTGCAGGCCGCATTGATCTTTACCTTTAAAAGGACAACACCATGTCACTTGAAGAATACGCAGGCAGCATTGTGCTGGAGATCGACGGCCAAGAAATTGATGTCGTGGATATGAGTGTGAGCGGTAAAACCGGCCGAAAAGTGGTTAAAACCATGAACCGCACGGGCCGAGCCAAGGGTTTTAGCAAGGGTATTAGTGAGTTGGAAATCAGCATCACCGTCGTGATTCCGGTGGCGGGTGATCTGGATTGGGACGGGATGCAAGGCGCTAAATTAACCTGCTACCCCGCCACGCCAGGCGGTAAGCGCACCAGCTATCTGGATTGCTTCAGCTTAGAAGTAGGCACGAAGTACTCAGTAGAAAGTGAAGCACGCCGTGATATCAAAATCCAAGCGCTACGTGAGGTGAAAGAATGACTACCCCAGAAAATAAGCCCCCAGTACTGGTCTACGGGATTGAATACCAGGGCAAGTTGCACAGTGATTTTGAGCTGCGCTTACCGACTATTGGTGACAATATTGCGGTGTTTGAAGTCACGGATAACAGCAGTATGTTGGCTGTAAATACTGCGCTGCTGGCCCGCTGCCTGACGAAACTAGGCACCATTCCTGCTGAAGAAATCACCGTCGAGCTACTGCATAAGGAGCTGGTTGATGATGATTACGATGTGATGTGGTCAGCATTGGATGCTCTTAAAAAAAAGCGGCAGCAAATGAACGCAGCCGCTCTGACTGGCGCTTAATTGTCCTCATCATGCTACGGCTAGGGTTTAGCCGTAGCGAAGCACTGGCCATGAGCGAAGAAGAAGCGCTGAGCTACTTAGCGCTTTCTGCTCCAACATCTACCCCTTCAGAAGCATCAAGCGACGATACGGGTGTACGCCGTATCGTGTCCCTTCGCCGACCACGGAGCTGACTATGTCCCGCAATATGGAAGTTTCACTGCTACTACGGGCCAGAGATCAAGCCAGCGCCGTTCTGACTCGGCTAAGTCAAGCCGCTGCTCAAATGGCGGCTCAAATGGCACAGTCTTCAGCGGCAGGCCAGCACAGTACACAATCGGCATATCGGCAAACCACACGCGTTTATGAACGGAGCGTGGGCGATCAAAACCGTTTAGCGCAACGTGCTGCACAGGCTGTGGCACAAGCTGCGGCATCGGGGGCAACACAGGCGGCCCAAGCTCAGGCAGCTGGCCAGCAACAGGTTCAGCAGACTTACCGCCAAACGACGCAGGTTTTTGAGCGTGCAACAGGGGAACAAAGGCGCTTAGCACAACGTGCGGCACAGGCTGTGGCTCAAGCTGCTACATCTGGGGCAACACAGGTGGCCCAAGCTCAGGCGGCTGGCCAAGCGCGGACACAACAAACTTACCGCCAAACGACGCAGGTTTTTGAGCGTGTAACAGGGGAACAAAGACGCTTAGCACAACGTGCGGCACAGGCTGTGGCTCAAGCTGCAGCCTCTGGGGCAACACAGGTGGCTCAATCCACCAATGCAGCTCAGATGCGTATTCGCACTGCTTATCGTCAAACTACGCAAGCTTATGATCGGGCAGTCGGAGATCAAAGCCGCCTAGCTCAGCGTGCAGCACAAGCACGTGAGCAGCTAGGTATTCGCTCAGAAAAAGCGATTCAGCGTGAAATTCAACAAACAGAAGCTGCATATCGCCAACTATCACGGTCTGCAGTGCTATCTGCAGCAGAGCAATCGCGCGCCTATGACGCAACGCGCCAGCGTGTTTCAGTACTACGCCGTGAAATGGGTCTGCTTGAAAATCAGCAACGTACTATCGCAGATCGTGCAAAAACAATGGGGAGAGGTGGAGCGGCGGCTGTTGTTGGTGTAATGGCTGGGGCTGCAGTATTGACTAAGCCGGTTGGTGAAACCATGAGCTATGACCGCCGCCTGGCTTTAATGAGTAATACGGCTTTTTCTGGCAGAAATGTAACAGGCCGTTTAGCTGGTCGTGGCGAGCTAAGTAACGCAATTAATGTTGCCGTGCGAACGGGGGGCGGCACTCGTGAGAGTGCAGCGGATACGCTAGATGGTTTGCTTGCATCTGGTGCAATGAATAATAAAACAGCGATGAATCTTTTACCCACTTTGCAAAAGTATGCAACAGGTACGGGAGCAGACCCAAAAGAATTAGGCAATATTGCAATACGTGCAATGCAAACATTTTCTATCAAAGAAAAGGATTTGCCAAAAGCATTGGATATGGCAATTGTTGCGGGTCAAGAAGGTGGATTCGAACTCAAAGACTTAGCTAAGTGGCTCCCACAACAAATGGCAGCAGGTAAAGGTGCAGGCTTGTCTGGATTGCAGGGGCTAACTACTTTGCTTGCTGCAAATCAAGCCGCTGTCATTACTGCAGGCAGCAAAGATGAAGCTGGTAATAATTTAGTCAATTTGCTAGCAAAAATCACCAGCCAGGATACGGCAAAGGATGCTTCAAAACTTAATATTGATTTAACAGGAACTTTAATTAAAGCCCGCGAAAAAGGCATGAATGGTTTAGATGCATTTGTTGGAATTGTTGATAAAGTTGTTGGTAAAGACAAACGATATGCGGAACTCAAAAAACGAGCGGGCAAAGAAACGGGAGAGGAAAAAAAAGCTACGCTTGAAAGTATGGGGGATATTGTACAAGCATCGACAATTGGTAAATTAATTCAAGACAGGCAAGCGTTAATGGCCTTGATTGGTCGAATGAATAATCGTGAATATGTTAAAGGAATTGAAACAAAATTAGACGAAGAAAAGCAAAAACCCATCGTTCAGGGGGCAGGGGAAGCTAACTACCAAACAATTGCAAGTACCGATGCATTTAAGGCCGAGCAGCTAAAAAATGAAGCTGTTATTGCTCAACAAAAAGCAATGATAGGTTTAAATGGCGTAATTGGTGATGCGGCCGTCAAATTAACAGACTATGCAAAAAAATATCCAGAACTAACAACAGCATTAGCAGGAGCAACAACAGCCGTTACTGCGTTGGGTGCCGCAGCTGCTGGCGCGGGAGTCACTATGCTAGCAACTGGGGGTAAGACAATATCAACTGTTCCCCCCGTTACTCCTGTTCCCTCTGTCGCTCCTGTTACAGCGGCGTCAACCTCAGGCATATTGGGCCGTTTCTTAGGCCCTGCCATGTTAGCTGGAAGCGTTGCTAATTTTTCAACAGTTGAAGATGACGCCGAAAGCGCGAAGCGAATCAAGCAAGAGAAAGCATATAGTCAACGCTTACAAAGCACGTACAGCCCAGAAGTTATTACGGCAGCCCGCGATCAATTTAAACCTTGGTACGACTTAGGCATAGAAGAAAAGCCCAGTAGGACCGAGTCATGGGTAAAACAATACCTGCAAGAGCAACAAGCCAAACCACCACAAAAGGTTGAAGTAACCGTAAAGGTTGAAAATGGCAATATCACGGCCGCAGTGAATGAAAAAAACCAACAAGCTGCGCGGAGGTACTGACCATGGCATGGGAAAAACTACTGCAGGATGCAAAATTTCGCGGTGTTGCTTTTGATGTCGTCAAAACAGATGATCAGGGAGGCCATGATGTCGCCCGCCATGCTTTCCCTTATCGGGCGGGTGAAGAGGTCGAAGACCTTGGGCTAAAAGCCGTTGAATACAAAATTATAGCGGTGCTGTGGGGTGATGACTACGAGCAGCAGCTCGAGCAGCTGTTAAAAGCATTGTCTGAGCATGGCGCGGGTGAGCTGGTCCATCCTGTTTACGGTGTAAAACAGCTGCAGCCACTTACATGGTCGGTTTCACATGATGCTGAAAATGTGGATCACTGCATCGTGGATATGCAGTTTATTGATCCAGCAAAACCTGCTGATATTTTTACTCAGCAGAGCGTTGGCCAGCAGGCAGATCAGGCTGGCCAGCTGGCTGAGATTGTTCAGGAAGCCGCAAGCAACAAATTTGTTGTTGAAATTTATTCCCTTAAAGATCAATTGCCACTGCAACGTATTGCAGATCTTAAAGCGGCAATGAATAAAATCATGTCTGAGGTGCGTAGCCAGGTACAAGATGTGGTGGGAAGTGTGCTGGATGTCATTAATCTACCGCAGGCTTTTGCCGCAGATTTAATTGGCGGCGTTCAGGGCATTATCAGTATGGGCAATATTGCACCGGGTGACATTTGGACGCGTTATCGGGCTTTGGGTGATGATGCAAAGCAGTTATTTTCATTGCCCAGCTTTCAGGACAATAGCTACGGTTCTGGTACATATTCAAGCAGCAATAATGCGCCTACGCCTCCTGCTGGCGATATCATGCCATTGGCGCATTTAATGGCGACCGTGGTTGCAAGTGAGCATGCTGCAAAAGTATGCGCTGTTTTAGCTATTGAGGCAGATCAGCCCACGCTCAACCCAGAGGAGCTGGAAGAGTTTGCGAATACGGCTCGGCTATTAATTGCGGTGACTATTGCTGCGCTGACTGAAGAACAAGTTCCTGCTCAAGTGCTGCTTGATCCTATTCGCTTAGCTGAGTGGACTAGTACTGCCATTTTAAGTAGCAATACACTGGTGACGACACCAACACCAACACCAACACCAACACC
>NZ_JANXSO010000122.1 GCF_025352645.1 Iodobacter sp.
TTCAGTCACTGATATTTTAAATGCCGACGGCAGCAAAACCACAGGTCGCCCAACGGCAGCCAATGAAATCGGCTCCAGCAAAGAAGTGCCTCTGTCCGATACCCTGCAAACGCTCGCCACCGATAAAAACGGCATCGACCCGGAAGGCATCGTGGTCGATAAAAATGGTGATTTATGGATTTGCGATGAATACGGCCCCTTCCTGATCCGCCTCGATCCAAAAACCGGTAAGATTTTAGAAAAACTTTACCCCGGTGCAGGTGGCCTACCTGCCGTACTCGCCAATCGCCAACCTAACCGTGGTTTTGAAGGCATTGCCATTACGCCAAACGGCAAGATCTACGGCGCGATCCAAAGCAATTTGGAAATCACCGACAGTAAAAATAATAAATCAAGCAAGGCGCTGTTTACCCGTATCACCGAATACGATCCGGTTAGCAAAGCCACCCGCATGTTTGCCTACCCAATTGATGCCAACTACGCCAAAAGTAAGGAGCTAAAAATTGGCGATCTGCTGGCGATATCTGACACGCGCTTTCTGCTGATTGAGCAAGGCATCCAAAAAGACGGCCTGATGCATCGCAGTATTTATCTGATCGATATCAGCAGCGCCACCGATCTAAGCGGCAAATTATTGGCTGATAAACGCGAACTAGAATTTGGCTCCGCCAGTGATTTAGCCGCCGTGCAAATGGTAAAACGCAGCAAGCTATTTGATTACGATGTGGCGAGCTTTGGCTATCTGGCCGAGAAATCAGAGGGCTTAACCATGATCGATGGCAAAACCATCGCCATCGTGAATGACAATGACTTTGATATCAAAGCCAGCCTGCAAGACGCCAAGGGCAAAACTGCCACCGATTGCGTGATTAGCGATGGCAAATTAAGTGGCTGCAAAATTGACGGCGTAGCGGCCGCCGCCGATGCGGTGAAATTCAACATTAGCCGAGGCGATCCAACGCAAGCTCCTTCTCGTTTATGGCTATTTAAACTACCTAAAGATATTAAGGAATACAGCGTTAATTAATTGGCGCATGGTGTGTATATCCAAATGCGGCAGCAATGCCGCATTTGGCATAAAAAGGTATAAACAACATTATCCATCACTTATAAATAAGCACACAAAGCTTGTTAATCGTTGATTATTTATAAGAAGACGCATAATGCACCGCTATAAACAAAACGCTTTTACCCTGATCGAACTTATGGTTGTGGTCGCGATTATTGGCATTCTGGCTGCCATTGCTTTCCCCTCATACAGCAGCTTTATTCTGAGATCTCATCGCACGGATGCCTATGTTAGCCTAAGCAAGCTGCTGCAAACACAGGAAAAATATCGTGCGAATAACACATCTTATGGAACGATTAGCCAGCTGGGGCTAGGCGCGGATAGCGGTTATTTAAGCGAAAACGGCTACTACCGCATCACCCTTCTTCCTAGTATTGGCAGCAATGGTTTTGTTGCACAGGCAACAGCACAGGGAGCACAAACAAAAGATAGTGAATGCAAAGTGATTGAGCTAATGCTCAATAACGCCAACACCATTCAAACCCCAAGCAAATGCTGGGCCAAATAAAGCGTTGCGTTTTATATAAAAGAGCCATTCTCCATACAAGGATGTAACTCAATTGACTGCCGGCAATTAAATATTAGCCCCTTTGCAAAGATCCCCCCTTAAGGAGCTCAACAAAGCGCCTCATCCATGATGTCTTGCGCCATTTCGCCCAGCCGGACTAAAGCCTGGATATAGCTTTCATCCAAAGGCTGGCAACAGGATAAACGCAGCGCCGAGGTATGGCGGCCGCTGGGGGAATACAGCGGGCCGGGCGAGATGCTGATCTTCTCTGCGATAGCGCGGTGAAATAATTTAACGCTATCGCAGCTGGCTGGCAGCTCCACCCAGAATAAAAACCCACCAGCAGGCTGAGTGGCGCTGGTGCCCTGCGGAAAATGCTCGGCGATCAATGCGCGTACTTTATCCACCTGAATGGCGTAGCGGCGCTTGAGCTGGCGCAGATGATGATCGTAACCGCCCGATTCTAAAAACAAGCCCAGCGTTTCGCTCAGCACCAAAGATTCGGCTACGGAATAAGAGAATTTAAGCTTACGAATCTGCTCGGTAAAACGCCCGCCCTCTACCCAGCCAATTCTAAAATCAGGGGCCAGCGTCTTGGTGTAACTGGCGCAAATTAACACCCAACCTTCTTCATCAAACGCTTTTACCGCTGGGGAAAAGGCTTCAGCAAATTGTAATTCGGCGTAAAGCGCGTCTTCGATCAAGGGGACTTCATAACGCTTTAACAGGCCAGCCAGCCGCCGCTTGTTTTCCAGCGGCATGCTGCAGCCCAGGGGATTGTGCACATTGGGCATGGCCACGATGGCCTGCAACTGGCCATCAACCAACAATTGCTCAAGCGCATCGAGTGACATGCCCGTTTGCGGATCAGTCGGTATTTCAACCGCCTTTAAACCTAAGCTGCTGAACAGCGGCAACAAATTAAAGTAGGTAGGCGATTCAATCCCCACGGCATCGCCATGCACACAGATAGCACGTAGCGATAATTGCAAAGCCTCCATACAACCATGAGTCAGCACGATGTTTTCAGCCTGCAATGACATCCCCAGCTCTACGCTGCGGCGGGCAATTTGGGTGCGTAATCGCTCTGATCCGGGCGGCAAAGCATAGCTACTGACCATGCCCGGATTCTGCCTGAGCACCTGCCCCATGATTCGCGCTAGCTTATTGCTGGGGTAAAAATCGCCGCCCTTGGGGCAGGCTAAGGCCAGATTGATATAGCCCGGCGTTTGCTGGGCCAATAAAGCCGCGCCGATTAAATCCAGCACTTCACCAGCGGGGCCTTGAGCCGAGCTAGGCGCTGCGCCTACTTTGCCTGTTGGCAGCATAGGCAAATGGCTGCGCACGTAATAGCCAGATTGTGGCCTAGCCACCACTAGGCCACGGTCTTCCAGCATTCGATAGGCGGTGAGTACCGTATTCAAAGACAGCCTGCGGCTTTGTGCCGTTTTACGTACCGATGGCAATCTGGAGCCAGGCGGTAAAGAACCGTGGCTGATCGCCAGCGCAAAATCATTGGCCAACTGCTGATAAAGCGTATCTATTTGCATCACTAGGCTCTGTTGACGTTTCATTCACAATTGCGTGCAAGGGCTGTTCCGCGCTCAGCGATGGGGCTGTAACAATCCGATGCTGGTGGCTGAGGGCGATCACTTTGTCTTTCGCCGCAGTAATTAGCGGCTTCACCGGAAGCGGCTTTGCTCACCTTGTTTAACATGTGCTGCATTTTTTCGCGATTTATGACGCTTTATCGGAGGAGTTTATGCTTTATCACAAGGGCATAAACAATGTGGCGAGCCTGCGTATATTGCGGCTCTTTCCTCCAAAGGCACGCTTAATAGGGCTGCGCGCGCCATCGCTAGGTTGTAGGCTGACCACCAGCGAGTACCGTATTCAGCGCAAAGTCATCCCCCAACTACAAGATAAAACCTATCCATTTTGGATAATACCGCAATGTCTAAATTGTACCCATAAAAATTAGCAGGTAATGACACTGTAACCTTTATGACGAAGCTTTTATGATGAATTGTTATCTATACAGAGCCAAGTCTATGTTTAACCCCGCCTTATTGAGTTATGTCTCGCTGATGTCCGTCACCCCCGGCCCTAATAACCTGATGCTAGCGGCTTCTGGCGGCAATTTTGGCTTTCGCCGCAGCATTCCGCATTTATTTGGCATTAGCATTGGCCACGGCATTCAGGTGTTTATCGTTGGCGTACTTCTGGCTTGGGTGATGAGCAGTATTAATACAGTACGCCCCATTTTAGGCGTATTTGGCTGCGCTTATTTATTGTGGCTATCGTGGAAAATATGGAAAGCCGCATCGCCTGAGGGCAAAGAAGCCGCTAAACCCATGAGCTTTTTAGCCGCAGCGCTATTTCAGTGGATTAACCCCAAAGCATGGGTGATGGTGATCAACACCGTAATTCTGTTTTTGCCTGCCGAGCAAAATAGCATGCTCGCCGCAGCGGGCTTAGCCGTTTTATGCGCTTTGATTAATTTACCCTGCATCTGTATTTGGGCATGGCTGGGCGATGCTTTACGCCAGCATTTGCTCGTTCCCAAAAAATTAAAGCTATTTAATGGCACGATGGCAGGGTTAATGGCCATTACCGCATTATTTTTATTACAAGGTGAATTGGCTTTATTAGCTTAGGGAAAGAAATATAAAACGTAAAATCGCAGCAGCTTCTGCAAGCCTTTAATTTTACTTTAGAGGGTATCAGCCGGGAGTGCGAAATCAAAGAGGGTAAATATATCTCACTGATGAATTATTCATTTCTTAGCCATGAATTAAAAAACAACAGGCCATAAGATGAGCATCTGTTTAGAAACACCAAGATTAATCCTTAAGTCTCTCACCGAAGCAGATAGAGGTTTTTTCACCCAACTTTATCAACATCCAGAAACAATGAAATATGTAGGCGACCCTATATCTGCCGATGAAATAAATGAAAAATTTAATAGCCGCCTAGCAGCTTGGAATAAACACAGCGTGCACCGGCTATGCTTGGTTATTTTTGATAAAGCCAATCACACTCCCGTTGGGGTAACTGGCTTTATGGCCAAATGGCTGCCTTATCAGCAGGCCGAAGTGGGCTATTTATTGCACCCAAGCCAGCAAGGTAAAGGCTATGGCAAAGAATCCTTGCAAGCCGTACTGCAATTTGCCTTTAATGACTGTTTACTCCACAAAATCACCGCCACAGTGACCGAAGGAAATATCGCCTCAAGCAAACTATTAGAAAATTCAGGCTTTATACAAGAAGGCAGGATCAGGGATAACTTTAAATTAAATCAGCAATGGCACAATGATTTAATTTATGGATTATTAAATTCTGATTTTTTACCGGCATTCACTAAGAATTAATCATATGAAATCTGCAATCTGTCTTTTTACATTCGCCTTATCAGCCTGTGGCGGTGGTGGCAGCGATCCGGTAACACCCGCAGCCCCCCTTAGCAGCAGCGAATATCTGGCCTACCACTATGCCGCCAGCGATACGCAGGCGATCTATTGCAAAGCTTAGTGATGCGGGTGCCAGCATCAGCAGCCCTATTATTCCCAAAGGCAGCTTTAGCTATGATGCCAATGGCCAATACAGCTGGGGTGAGGGCTTAAGCGGCGGCAGCGCGGTGTATCGTCTGCCGGAAAACCCACACCTGCCCTTTGCCGCCATGCTTTGCGAGCCAGGGCTGGGAGGCGTCAAAGATAAAAAAGGCACCTATGTTTTAATCGCCACCAATGCCAGCAAAGTGAGCTCGGCTATTGAGCTTGCGGGGCAACGCTTTGAAACCAGCGTGAGCGATTGCCAAGATGACAGCCAAATTGAGCATTTAAGTTTTGATGCTCAGGGCAATATGAGCCGCACAACGTTTCACTACCCCAATAGCTCGGACGTGACGGTGATCTATTCGCCTGCAGATTTTCAACAAATGCAAACAGGGTTGGACATCCTTGGCTATCGCACCAGATTACAAGCCTTTAAGCTAATTGCCGAAGGTAAAACACGCTATATCATGGTTGAACAAAATAAATCGCTGAGTGGTAATGGCAAAGATTCTATTTATTTATGGAAACAATAATATGCAAATTTTAGCGATTACCCCCAATGAATACCCTGAGCTATTAAGCGTTTGGGAATCATCGGTACGGGCCACGCATGATTTTTTATCTGAAGACGATATTCAATTTTATAAATCAAAAATGCTGAGCGATTTCTTCCCAGCAGTCTCATTACAATGCGCAAAAGATAATCAGACAAAGATATGCGGTTTTATTGGCTTAAGCGAGGACAATATTGATATGCTGTTTATTGCTCCTGAGCATAGAGGACTGGGAATAGGCAGTATGCTTTTAAATGATGCCATCACTCATCATCAGGCAAGCAAAGTGGATGTAAATGAACAAAACACCCAAGCGATTCGTTTTTATGAGCGCATGGGTTTTAAAATCATCAGTCGCTCTGAGCTTGATGGCATGGGCAAGCGATTCCCCATTTTGCATATGCAGCTTTCCGCATAAAAGGCCCAATCAATAAAACAGGCAAGAGCCCCGCCAGTGCGTTCATATTAAGCCTGTCTGCTTAAAGCATCTTCAATCTCAGGAGCAGCTTTAACCGCTCCTGAGATTGAAGATGCTATGTGCGTAAAACACCGCACATCAGTCTTTCTGATTCCCCCCATCAAAAAACACACACGCCTTATGCATCACCTTCTGATGAAAACTACATAGAAACCCTCACATCAGCCTTTTTGATTCTCCCCATCAAAAAACACGATTAGCCTTGTAAAAGGTGCGCTGATACTCTGGGTTTGATCCGATTTATCTGACTATCTCTGCAAGAAGGAAGCCTAAATGAGCAGCATTGATTCCGTACTTAAGGAAACCCGTCTGTTTCCCCCTTCCGACGATTTCCGCACCAAGGCCAATGTATCCGGCATGGAGGGCTATCACACCCTTTGTGAGAAAGCGAATAGCGATTACCAAGGCTTTTGGGGTGATTTGGGCCGCGAGTTAGTCAGCTGGAGAAAGCCTTTTAGCAAGGTGTTGGATGAATCAAACGCGCCGTTTTTTAAGTGGTTTGAAGACGGCGAAATGAATGTCTCTTACAACTGCTTAGATCGCCACCTAGAAAGCCGTGCCAACAAAGTAGCGATTATTTTTGAAGCCGACGATGGCTCAGTCTCCCGCGTGACTTACCGCGAGCTGTATCACCGCGTTTGCCAATTCGCCAATGGCTTAAAGAGCCTTGGCGTGGTCAAGGGTGATCGTGTGGTGATTTACATGCCACACAGCATCGAAGCCGTCATCGCCATGCAAGCTTGCGCACGGATTGGTGCCATCCACTCAGTAGTCTTTGGTGGCTTCTCTGCTGGTGCACTGCGCGATCGCATTCAAGATGCAACGGCCAAAATTGTGATTACCGCCAATGAATCGGTACGCGGCGGCAAAGCGACCCCGCTGAAAGCCATGACTGACGAAGCTTTAGGTCTTGGCAATTGTGAATCTGTCGAAAAAGTGATTGTTTTCCAACGCACCGGCACCAAGCCCGATCATTGGAGCGAAAGCAATAACGTTTGGTGGCATCAGCTGGTGAAAGGCCAGCTGGATGTATGCGAGCCAGAATGGATGAATGCAGAAGATCCACTCTTTGTGCTGTATACATCTGGCTCCACAGGCAAGCCTAAGGGTATTCAACACTCCAGCGCGGGCTATTTCTTGGGTACGCAAGTATCAATGAAATGGGTGTTCGATTACAAAGAAGACGATGTTTACTGGTGCACCGCCGATGTGGGCTGGATTACTGGCCACAGCTATATTACTTACGGCCCGCTGGGTATTGGCGCGACGCAAGTGGTATTTGAAGGCGTGCCCACTTACCCCGATGCTGGCCGCTTCTGGGCGATGATCGAAAAACATCAGGTCACCACCTTTTACACCGCGCCTACCGCCATCCGCTCGCTGATTAAACTGGGCGGCGATCTACCTAAGCAATACGATTTATCCAGCCTGCGCCTCTTGGGCACCGTGGGTGAGCCAATTAATCCTGATGCGTGGATGTGGTATCACGAGACCATCGGTGGCGGCCGTTGCCCAATTGTGGATACTTGGTGGCAGACCGAAACCGGCTCCAATATGGTCGCCCCATTGCCAGGCGCAGTCGCCACAAAACCGGGCTCTTGCACCCTGCCGTTGCCGGGTATTATGACGGCGATTGTGGACGAATCTGGCGCGCCGGTAGAGCCAGGCAAGGGCGGATCGCTGGTGATTACTCGCCCCTTCCCATCCTTGGTTCGCACCATTTATAACGATGCAGCGCGCTTTAAGAGCACTTACTTCCCAGATGAATTTAACGGCAAGTACTACCTTGCTGGTGATTCGGCGCATTACGACGAGCACGGCTATATCTGGATTATGGGCCGCATCGACGACGTGCTGAATGTATCTGGCCACCGCCTTGGCACCATGGAAATTGAATCGGCTCTGGCCGCCAACCCACTGGTCGCAGAAGCCGCCGTAGTAGGCAGACCGCACGAAATCAAGGGCGAATCAGTCGTGGCCTTTGTGGTGCTCAAGGGCGATCGCCCTGAAGGCGAAGCAGGCAAGCTGATAGCCAAGCAGCTACGCGAATGGGTTGCCCACGAGATTGGCAAAATTGCTCAGCCGGATGAAATCCGCTTTGGCGACAATCTACCTAAAACCCGCTCCGGTAAAATCATGCGCCGCCTGCTCAGAAATATCGCCAAGGGTGAAGAAATCACTCAAGATATTTCCACACTAGAAAACCCAGCAATCCTAGAACAACTGCGCCACAGCGCGCTGTAAACGGCGAGTACTTATAAAAACCGCTTACTAAGAACTGCGTCACGGCAGCTTTTAAGGCCCCGAATCAGATTCGGGGCCTTTTTTTTAAGCAAAAATAGATGACCACTTGCAAGCTCTAATCCCCTTCAGATTCTAAGGTGACCATAAGCGCTGCGCATTGCACCAGCAATCGAAAACAGATCAATCAGCAGCAAGCTAAAAGCATGATGATTTACACCCGCCATTGCCCATCGATATAGACATTTTCATCGCCTAAATACACGCCCGTTGCCGCAACAAAGACATCGATATGAAAACGTGTGTCTTTGCGTTTAAATTGCGGCTTGTTGTAGCTGCCGTGCTTAGCGCCGAGCGATAGATGAATGCCGCATTGCCGCTCAAAAGTGCCGATATCGCTCACGGTTCGGTCCTGGCTAAAGGCACGGTTGAGGCCCAAGCCCAATTCACGCACCCACACTTCGCCTTCAACCGCGCGGATTTTAGCCAGCACTTCATCAAAATACGGCGTGCTGTTTTCCACCCCAATCACACAGCCTTGCTCAACAATCAAAGTAATCGGCAGGGCAGGAAAATTGCAATGAAAGCTAGTATCCCCAAACACAAAAATATCGGCGCGCCCGCTCAGCTGGGTTAAATCACGCGCCTCGGTAAACACCTCGCCAATCGGAAACTGCCCGCCAATATGCTTCATTTGGCGGTAATCGCCGACATTCAACTTGGCACCCTCAAGTGGCCCAGCATAGATCAGCTCATGGCCCTCGCCGCTGCTGATGCGCGCATGCGCTGCCACATTAATCCGCTCCTGCAAGGCCGCGCCCGTACCGCGATAATAGTCGGCATCGTAAGCCAGCGATTCGATATACAAAGGCGCTTCATCCGCCACCATGCGCGCCAGATGCACATGCTCGATCACTTTTAACTCTTGATTAAACAACTGCACCCGCAAGCGATAAGCATCAAGGCGAAAATGCGTCGACTGAATCAACACCACCAAAGCCCCCGCAGGCTGAGCATGAAACGCCGCCATCACCGCATCATTATCAACGCTGCTGATTTCAATCACTTGCGCGCTAGGCAAAGCCAGCTGATAGCTATCGGATAACAGCTGCGCCAAGGGGCATTCAACATCGTAAACAATCAAAGCCGCGTCATCGCTGCGATGACCAATCGCCACGCTGACAATATCGCGCACATGAGCAGCAGCCGTAGCGCGGTGCTGAGCATTCAATTCGCAGTAATGGGGGGTATTTATCATTGGGAGTGCTTCTGTGCGTGATTCAACAATGGCGACAGTTTAATGGATACGCCGCAGGGCAGCGAATGCAAAGCAAAATGAGGAATAGGATATGGCACGAAATAACTTCCGAAAATGCCTCCTTAATAAGATCGTCATTCCCGAGTGTTCCCATCGGGAATCCAGTACCTCTGCTGGATCCCCGATAAATACATTCGGGGATGACGTATAGGTCAATTGGGGAATGAATACGAAAAGGCCTTAGCTCCTTATCCATCAACAAGCGCGTCCTTATTAACGCTTAACTGCTACAATAGTTAATAACAAACATCTTATTAATGCTTATGCGTCCCTCTGATCTTCACCCACTGCTCCGTAAAACAGCAGTCCCCGTGCCAAACCACTCGGGCACAGTCGCTGTTATTCCGCCTGCAATCGATATTGAAGTGCCGTTCAAAGACTGCGATACGCTCAGTGCCATCGCTCGGCTTGAATTAGACCGGCTTAAATCAGCACTTGCCGATTTCTCCGGCGCAGCAAAACTGATGTATGCGCTCAATCGCCGCGAAGCCGTCGACAGTAGCCAGATTGAAGGCACTCGCACACAGTTTAGCGAGCTGCTTTTATACGAATTAGATGCCATACACGACATAGCCAGCACAGACGATGCCTTAACCACACTGAACTATGTTTCAGCTTACGCTCTTGGTGTTGAGCAAATAACTCAGCAAGGCCAAGACGGCTTCACTGATGGGTTGATCTTAGCTTTGCACCGACAACTACTTAATGGCCATCCACGCACCACGCCAGGGGAGTATCGCAGGGTGCAAAACTGGATTGGTGGCATGAAAATAGAAAATGCCATTTATATCCCGCCACCTGCCGAACAGGTTCCCCAATTAATGACATCGCTGATGCGCTTTATGGCGAATCCATTTAATGAGCAAGTTAGAGCACCTGCTCTTTTTCGCCGAGCAACCATTGCCCACGCCTATTTCGAGGGTATCCATCCTTTTTTGGATGGCAATGGCCGCGTGGGCCGCTTATTACTTCCCCTGCTATTTTTGGCCGATCAAGAGCCGCCTATTCACTTAGCCAGCTTTCTAAAAATTCGCCAGCTTGATTATGTATTGGCATTAGAAAGCGCACAAAAACGCCTCGACTATTCACCATGGGCCAAATTATTTCTTGAATGCGTGATTGCTAGTTGCCGCCATACACAAAATCTAATTAGCCAATTTAGCCAATTACAAACCGAATGGGAAATCGCATTAAAAGGACTTCGCAGTGATTCGGTCGTGCACAAAATAATGCCCTTATTACTAGGCCAACCCGTACTTACCGTAAAATCCATAGCCCAGCAGCTTGACGTATCGTTTGTACGCGCCAATAAAGCGATTGATGTGCTACTTGAATTAGATATCCTCCGCTTAGCAATGCCAGAACGACAAAGAAACCGAGTCTTCCACGCCCATGCTGTTTTAAATTTACTGGTTTCTGGTTTAGATCATGCGCTATTAGATGCTAGAAAAAGTGCAGAGAGGTTTTAATTTAAATAAACATATAGGATTGATCAATTTATAATATAGCACGTGTAGTTTGGGCATGCTTTATCTGGCCAATGCATCTCAGTGAATAAAAATATTGGGCTGATAAAGCTTTAGCCCTATAGGCATCAAATTAAACTTTTGTCATGGAACGAATCGGTTTTTATAGGGTGTACAACGACGTAGTCGTTGCGCACCGAAGGGCGGTGCGCAAGAAAAACAACTTGCACACCTTATGAAAAGCAGCGTTTTTACTATGTTTTTGTCTTAACTTGATGCACATAAGGCTGATAAAGCTTTAGCCCAAGCTACATTGATTAGAACAATTTACTGAAGGTCAACACGGTAAAAAAACAGGCAAAAGCAAGCCAAACCAATGCAGTAATACGGAGAACAATCGTCACCGCCTTAGACCAATGGAACTGAAATGCCATGTAATTCAGAAGTAACATAATAGGCACAACAAACCCCTCATATTTTCCTTGAAGTGATTCCCAAACTGGCCAAAGAAAAGATACAAGAATAAAGACAAAAAGGCCGTTGCGAAAACGGACGTTCCGAATTATTGGCTCAGCCAATAAGTGCCGCATAATAAAACTGTGCATGAACCTACCCATTAAATTAACAATATTTTTAATTAATAAAATTAACCGTTGTTAATTAAAAATACATACTATAAATAAACTCTTTGGCTGATAAAACTTTATCCAAACTTACCATGCTGAATTTACAATTTACAAATTAACCGGTAATTTACCGAACCAAGGGGGTTAATCGTGACATCAAAGCCAATTCTTGTAGCACCTCTGGAATGTCAATGCTATTAGATTCAAATTTATATATTGTTCCATTATTTGTTGCTACATTCAACAAGTATTGAATACCCCCCACTTTCTTTTTATCTTTATTTTTTCTTAGAATAATGTTCACCACACCAGCCATCAACAGAAACAAAGCACCGCCAATATAGTGGCCCTGAGAACTAGATTCAGTATTTACCCCAATTATTGGTTGATCTACCCACACTGAATAAATGTCGGCCAGTTCAATCCTTATGGAGTCAATTTCAATATATTCTTTTGCCATAACGAACCTATATGTAATTAATGAAATTGGCCTGGAGCCTTATTACCCTGATGCCATACAGCAGTGAGTCTCAATAAAACTGAAAACTGGGGTCAGACCACAGTTCATTCAGTTAGAAAACATTAACCATGGTTTACCTTGCTTGCTTATTGCAAAACCTAGGCAAAGTAATTTTAACGGCAACATTACTCCAAGTTTACTCTTTGCAACTAAAAAACCAAAAGATTAAATCAAATTGCTTGCTGATTGTTTACACGCTTACTTGCATTCGAAACAGATTAACCTAGGCACACCCTCCCATCCCCGCACAATGAATTGTGCCTCCAACAAACCACTCCACACAAACCCACAACCTTCCCCTACCTATTAGCCCTCAAACCATTAAAGCGGACGAGCGTTCTATTGGGTAGAATAAGCATACTTCGCCTCGTCAACACAGGATCTTGCCCATGTTTGTCGATTACCCCGGCAGCCCCTATCGCCTGTTTCAGCCATTTGCGCCTGCGGGCGATCAGCCGACGGCCATTGCTCAGCTGCTTGAAGGGCTGGATGATGGTTTGCAGTATCAAACCCTGCTTGGGGTAACAGGCTCGGGTAAGACTTATACGATGGCCAATGTGATTGCCCAATCGGGGCGGCCGGCTATTTTGATGGCGCCGAATAAGACGCTGGCGGCGCAGCTTTACTCGGAGATGCGTGAATTCTTTCCGCAAAATGCCGTTGAATATTTCGTGTCTTACTACGACTACTACCAGCCCGAAGCTTATGTGCCCAGCCGCGATTTATTTATCGAGAAAGATTCGGCGATTAATGAGCATATCGAGCAGATGCGACTCTCTGCCACTAAGGCGATTTTAGAGCGGCCGGATTGTATTATTGTGGCCACCGTTAGCGCGATTTACGGGATTGGCGATCCTAGCTCCTACCATAAGATGATTTTGCATCTGAAAGAAGGCGAGCGCGTTGCCCAGCGCGATATGATTAAACGCCTGACTGCCATGCAATACGATAGAAACGACACCGATTTTAGCCGTGGCTGTTTTCGGGTGCGCGGCGATGTGATTGATATCTTCCCCGCCGAATCGGCCGAATTGGCGCTGCGGGTGAATTTATTTGATGATGAATTAGAAACGCTGCAATTATTCGATCCGCTTACAGGACACATCAAACAGCGTGTGGGCCGCTTTACGGTGTTCCCTAGCAGCCATTACGTTACCCCGCGTGAAAAAGTGCTAGAAGCCATCGAAACCATCAAGGCTGAGCTGACTGATAGGCTGGCATTTTATTACAAAGAACACAAACTCGTCGAAGCGCAGCGGTTGGAGCAGCGCACCCGTTTTGATTTAGAAATGCTGATTGAAATGGGCTTTTGTAAGGGCATTGAAAACTACTCGCGGCATTTCTCTGGCAAGCCTGCAGGCTCTGCTCCGCCGACGCTGATCAACTATATGCCGCCCAATTCGATCATGATTATCGACGAAAGCCACGTCACCATCCCGCAAATTGGCGCGATGTATAAGGGCGATCGATCACGTAAGGAAAATCTGGTCGATTATGGCTTTCGTATGCCCTCCGCGCTCGATAACCGGCCGCTGAAATTTGAAGAGTTCGAGCAGCTGATGCCGCAAACGGTGTTTGTCTCCGCCACGCCATCGGATTACGAAGCCAAGCATCAGGGCCAAGTGGTGGAGCAAGTGGTGCGGCCAACCGGCTTGGTCGATCCGCTGATTGAGGTGCGCCCTGTTGGCACGCAGGTGGATGATTTGCTCTCAGAGATTCGCTTACGCACCGATATTGGCGAGCGGGTGCTGGTCACCACGCTGACCAAACGCATGAGCGAGCAGCTGACTGATTATTTAAGCGAGCACGGCGTAAAAGTGCGCTATTTGCATTCCGATATTGATACCGTAGAGCGAGTGGAAATCCTGCGCGATTTGCGCCTTGGCGTATTTGATGTGCTGATCGGGATTAACTTATTACGCGAAGGCTTGGATATCCCTGAGGTGTCCTTGGTGGCGATTTTAGACGCCGATAAAGAAGGCTTTTTAAGATCAGAGCGCAGCTTAATTCAAACCATCGGCCGCGCCGCGCGTAATTTAAATGGTAAAGCCATTCTTTACGCCGATCGAATTACCAAGTCGATGGAAAAAGCCATTAGCGAAACAGAGCGCCGCCGTGCCAAACAAACCGCATTTAATCTGGCCAATGGCATTACGCCGCGCAGCGTCGTTAAACGTATTAAAGATATGATTGATGGCGTATATAACGAGGAAGAAGCCGTAGCCGCAAGATTAGAAATGAAGCGGCAAAAAATGCTCAATGAATTTGACGAAAAATCCCTCGCTAAAGAATTGAAACGCCTCGAAAAAGAAATGATAGACGCGGCCAAAAATCTAGAATTTGAAAAAGCCGCCCAATTGCGCGATCAGCTAAAAATGCTGAGGGATCAGGTGTTTGGGAATTGATTTTAGTTTTATCTAAACCTAACTCTTGAAACACGGAGTTTCACGGGGAAAATCCAACGGGGGCCAGTGCAAATACTGGATCCCCCGGTGCGAGAATAACGAAACCTAGCCATTATTCATTAAATAAATCAGCATGCGATCCCGTGCGCACAAAGATAATCACATTGGCTTCGAGCTGATAAATTAATAGAAAATCGCCACCGATATGGCACTCGCGATAATTGGCCCAATCTCCCTTTAGCGGGTGATCAAGCCATTCTGGCCCCAGCGGGGCATCGTTAGCGATCAAAAGCAGCATGGCTTCTTTAAGCCGATTCATGTCATAGCGACCTGAACGTGATAAGCGCTCCCAATCTTTAAGGAAAGATTTTACGTAATCTGATGCTCTAGGCAGGGGCGCGCGTTTACTTGTCGCTGTTCGTTTCAATGTCATCAAACAATTCATTGGCAGTTGCAAAACGGCCTTGGCGAGCAGCCATCATGGCCCGAGACTCTTCCATTGCGGCACGCGTTTGAGCATTAGGCACTTTTAGCTCTAATGGAAACGCTTGGTCTGCCACCACGCGATGCAAAAAAAGCCGCACAGCATCAGACATCGACATCCCCAGCGCTGCCAGAGTCTGAGTTGCCTGTGCTTTAGTCTCGTCATCAATTCGAACATGAAGCATTGAAGTATGTGTAGTCATGATTTGACCTCCTGATGGTTTATCATGTATCTCAGATGAGATACAGTCAAGTTGGCTCTTTTATCCTAGGAACAAATTAGGAGCAGTGCATCGCCTTCCTTCTGCAGCGGCCTTCTTGTTTTATTACTGCTTAAAAACCTTATCAATTAATATAATCCACTATACATTTGTATTCATTTAGCATGTATTTTTAGTAATTTTATTGATCACGCAAAGGAAGAATATGCAAAAGGTATTACTTTCAATGGCACTGGCCAGCGCCAGCCTACTAGCCCACGCAGCTAGCGATCAATTTGAGTGGCTGGAAGACGTCGGTGGTAAAAAATCATTAGATTGGGTGAAGGCGCAGAATGCCACCAGCCGTAGCATGCTAGAAAAAGAAGCAAGTTTTGCTCCGCTTAAAAATGATGTGCTGGATATTCTTAATTCTAAAGAACGCATTGCCTATGTAAATAAAATGGGTGGCTATTTTTATAATTTCTGGCGCGATGGCGAGCATCCACGCGGAGTTTGGCGACGCACAACTTTAGCCAGCTATAAAACGGCCAATCCAGAATGGGAAACCGTATTAGATTTAGATGCATTAGCCAAGGACGAAAATGCCAATTGGGTTTATAAGGGCGCTGAATGCCGCTATCCAGAATATGATCGCTGCTTAATTAGCCTTTCTAAAGGCGGTGCCGATGCGGTGGAAACCCGCGAATTCGATTTAAATCAAAAAGCCTTTGTTAAAGATGGCTTTAGCCTACCAGAGGCTAAATCAGAAATCAGTTGGCAAGGTAAAGACGCCATCTTTGTTGCCACCGATTTTGGTAAAGACAGCCAAACTGATTCGGGCTATCCACGTATTGTTAAGCTTTGGCAGCGCGGCACACCACTGGCTAGCGCCAAGACGATTTTTGAAGGGCAAAAAACCGATATTAGTGTTTCGGCGCTTGTGGCAGAAGAACCTGGCTTTCGCCGCGAAATCATCCGCCGTGGCGTCACGTTTTACACCAATGAAACTTATCTAAGAAGCGGCGATAAACTCAGCCGCATAGCGATTCCGGACGACGCCAACGTGCAGTTTTTTGGTGCTCAGCTCCTAGTTACAGTAAAAGCTGCGTGGACGATAGGCGATAAGACTTGGCCAAGCGGCAGCCTGCTGGCGATTAATTTTGATGCTTTCCAAGCCGGTAAACGAGATTTTACGCCGCTGTTTACGCCTAGCCTAAGCACCTCGCTTAACGGGCTAACTGCCACTAAAAACTATCTGCTGATCGAATCACTAGATAATGTAAAAGGCCGCCTCACCGAATGGCGCTTTAAAGATGGGCAGTGGGCGCAACGCAGCGTCAATGCACCCGCGTTTGGCAGTATTGGTGCCACGGCGATTGATGCCGATTCAAGCGATGATTATTTCTTTACCCATGCCGATTTTCTGACGCCAGATTCGCTTTACCTTGCTAAAGCAGGCAGCGATGAGCGCGAGCTGCTTAAACAACGCCCCGCTTTTTTTGACGCCAGCAAAATGGAAATCGCACAAAACCAAGCCGTTTCTAAAGATGGCACCCATGTGCCCTACTTTATTGTTAAGCCTAAAAACTTAAAACTCGATGCCAATACCCCAACACTGCTGTATGGCTATGGCGGCTTTGAGGTGAGCCTTACCCCTTATTATTCAGCGGGTGTTGGCAAGGCTTGGCTAGAAAAAGGCGGCGTGTATGTGCTGGCCAATATTCGTGGTGGTGGTGAATTTGGCCCACGCTGGCATTTAGCCGCACTCAAAGAAAACCGTCAGAAAGCTTACGATGATTTCATTGCCGTAGCAGAAGACCTCGTTAGCAAGAAAATCACCCAGCCTAAAAAACTCGGCATTATGGGCGGCAGTAATGGTGGATTATTGATGGGTGTGATGATGACACAGCGCCCCGATCTATTCGGTGCCGTGGTTTGCCAAGTGCCGCTACTGGATATGCGCCGCTTTAATAAGCTGCTGGCAGGCGCATCGTGGATGGGAGAATACGGCAATCCGGATGTACCCGCCGAGTGGGATTACATCAGCAAATATTCGCCTTATCAAAATATCAAAGTCAAAACTCAATACCCAAATATCCTCTTCACCACCTCCACCCGAGATGATCGCGTTCACCCAGGGCATGCACGCAAAATGATGGCGAAAATGCAAAGCATGGGGGTGAAATCGGCGTGGTATTTTGAAAACATGGAAGGCGGCCACGCAGGTGCGGCCGATAATAAGCAAAAAGCCGACATGACCGCGCTGGAATACAGCTTTTTGTGGAAGATGCTGAAGTAATAATAGCTAAGGGTGGGTGCGTTATTACGCCCACCCTCAGCTAATAAATACTAAGCCATGATATTTTGCAGAAAGCTACTGCACACATACTCTTGATTTACCCGCTCGCTTGGCCTCGTACATTGCTGCATCGGCGGTATTCACTAATTGGTCAGGTGTTTTTTCGGTGCCGAGCAAATAAAGAGTAATACCAATACTGGCACTGACATGTGCAGTGTTTTGGCCAAGTAAGATAGGCTCCTGAATACGCAACAGCAGCTTTTCTGCTAATACACACGCATCCTGAACACCTCCACTTAAAAGCTCTAAAATCAGCGTAAATTCATCTCCAGCCAAGCGTACAACCGTATCGGTGTCGCGCACACTTTCACGCAAGCGCTGGGCAATTGCGCATAAAACGGCATCGCCCGCTTCATGCCCATACGTGTCATTCACCGCTTTAAAGCCATCTAAATCAAGAAATACAATAGCCAGAGGAACACGTAGACGATTTGCCCTTGAGATCGCTTGTGGAATCAGCTCAAACAGCGTTCGCCGATTAGGTAGCCCAGTAAGCAAATCATGCCTTGCCTCGTGCTCACGCTTTAATTCGGCCTGTTTGCGCTCAGTAATATCATGCAAAAAAGCACTAAAAATAACTTGCCCATCAAGATGTAAGGCACGAATTCTGACCTCTGTAGGTAGCACACTCCCATCGCGCCGTAAGGCGGGTAGCTCTAGCCGCTGATTAAGCACCTTGTGCTCACCAGCAATATGATAATGCTTCATCCCTGCTCGATGTGCCTCGCGCATTTCTGGGGGGATAATCAATTCATCTAAGGCGCAGCCAATGGCCTCTGATGCGCTCCAGCCAAAAGTCTGCTCGGCCTGGTGATTCCACTCAATGATGACACCCGCCTGATCTGTGCATACATAAGCATCATTAGCATTTTCAATCACCATGCTTAATTCTGCTTCGCGTTTACGCAATGCTTGATCTGATTGCTGCTGCTGAGCAATGGCTGAAGAAAGCTTTGCATTAGCCTCTTGTAAATCATGAGTGCGGGCCAACACACGCTCTTCCAAAGAAAGCTGTAAGGCCACAAGCGATGCTTCTGCCTCTTTCTTTGCCTGTATGTCCTTAATAACCGACACAAAATAATCAAGCTCACCCGTCTGGCCCACATACTTGGTCACCACTAGCTGCACCCATACCGTGCTGCCGTTTTTACAGATATAACGCTTTTCAAGCTGATAACGATCAATTTTATCAGCCACTAGCTGCTGTAATAGGTTGAGATCGCTATCAAGATCATCTGGATAAGTAATGTCCTGAAATGTAAGCTGGAATAATTCAGCCTTGCTATAGCCAACGATCTGGCAAAGCGCATCATTCACACTAATCCAACCACCATCTGGTGCAACCAAGGCAATACCCACTCCGGCTCGCTCAAATACCGTACGGAATCGTGCCTCAATAGCCTGAATTTTTTTCTGTGAATAATTCATCTGGCTGCGTGCAAGTAACACGGCCTCACGCATTTGCACTTCTTTATTAATCAAATCGGCAAGAGCCACCAAAATACTCACTTCATCTTTAGTGAGGACACGGGGTTTTGAATCAATCGCACAGAGCGTACCAAGCGCCAAACCGCCAGCGCTTCGAATCGGCATGCCTGCATAAAAACGAATATTAGGCTGGCCAGTCACTAGCGGATTATCCGCAAAGCGCTCGTCTTGCGTGGCATCCTGCACAAGCATAGGGCCTCTATTCATAATGCTATGGGCGCAAAAAGCGAATTCACGCGGCGTTTCTGTGGCATCTAGCCCCACTCGGGATTTAAACCATTGCCGGTTCTCATCAACCAAAGAAACCAAGGCAATAGGCACTTGCAGGATTTGAGAAACCAAACGCGTAATCAGATCAAAAGCAGGCTCTGCTTCGGTATCAAGCAGCCCCAGCGCGTGCAAAAGATGCAAGCGCTCGGTTTCATCAGGGGGAATAGGAGGCTGGGTCATAAAGGGCAATATTCAATAGGGCTGATACCACTATAGCTACTGCCAAGCAATTCAGAAAATACTTCGTGCTGGTTTGAATTTACGTTTTTCAAGCACAAAAAAAACCACCTTCTGCAAGGTGGCTTATTTGATTCATAACGGCGATTAAGCGCGTTTTTTAAATTCGTTGAAGCGTGTGTCGATTTCGATTTTGTCGCCGATTTCAATAAATGCCGCAACTGGCAATTCAAAGCCATTCACCAGACGGGCTGGCTTCATTACTTTGCCTGAAGTATCGCCGCGAACTGCTGGCTCGGTGTAAACCACTTCACGCACGATGGTTGTAGGCATTTCAACCGAAATAGCCTTACCGTCGTAGAAGGTTACATCGCAAACATCTTGCATGCCGTCTTCGATAAAGTTGATGGTATCGCCCAGATTGTCTTTTTCGATTTCGTACTGTTCGAACTCAGTATCCATAAATACATACATTGGATCAGCGAAGTAGGTGTAAGTACATTCTTTGCGATCTAATGTAACTACTTCAAATTTTTCATCCGCTTTGTAAACGTTTTCTGATGCAGAAGTGCCCAGCAAGCTTTTTGCTTTTACTTTTACAACAGAAGAGTTACGGCCAGACTTGCTGTTTTCGGTTTTTTGAACGACCCAAGGTTGACCGTCAACCATGATTACGTTACCAACGCGAACTTCTTGTGCAGTTTTGATTGCCATTGC
>NZ_JANXSO010000010.1 GCF_025352645.1 Iodobacter sp.
GGTGCAACCCGCGAGTAATGCTGAAAAAACCGCGGGTTGCACCCGCCCTACGACGTTTCAATGCTTGCAATAGATAGATCTGAGTTGATCGCTTAAGGTTTAACGATCAACAGTGGCCGTAAATTGATAGGATTGGGGTAAAACCGGCGTATTTATTGAGTAAGAGGCATAATCAGGTTTTTTTATACATGGCAGTTATTTTTTGGTGAAAATAATGAATATTGAAACGCTACAAAATCCATCCGCTGAATTATTTGAAGAATTGGAAGAAAAAATAACTGTATTTAATGAGGAGCGCTGGGAAGTTAAAAAGAAGCAACCATTAGCCATTATAATTAAAGGCGAGGGAGGTGAATTATTAGCAGGGGCTAGTGCTAGAACTTTTGGCCAGTGGTTATTGATTGAAAATATCTGGGTGGATGAAACTTTGCGTGGGCAAGATCTTGGCTCAAAGATATTGGCCCAATTGGAGTCCGCGGCCATTGCTAGAGGTTGTATGATCTCTTTATTGGACACGCTTAATTTTCAAGCCAAGCCATTTTATGAAAAATTTGGCTATCAAGTGGGCTGGGTTCAGGAGGCTTACCCTCAAACAGGCTGTAAATACTTTATGACTAAGACATTGCTAATCGCTTAGTCGCAGGGAGCAGATATACGATTTGCAGTGTGTTTTAGTGGTAAGGTGGATTGCTATGTATGGCTTATTATCATAGATTTTTTTAGTTTTATGGCTTGTGCCAAAGTATAGAAGTATTTCATTGCTCAAAAAGTTTTGATAGAAAAATATGGCGACAAAAAAAATAGCAGTATTGCTTTATCCAGGCTGCATCTTCTTTGAAATAGCCGCAGCGGTTGAATTACTTGCTCAATATTGCGAGCTTAGCTATTACACACCGGATGGTAGTGTGCATATTTCATCCAATGGTACGTATCTCTGTGCTGTGGGCTCTTATGCTGATATTGCGAATGCTAGTGCAATTATAGTGCCAGGTGGTAATCCTGATTCAATTATTCCATTGCGCCTTGCTAGTGATTGCTTAAAAGAAGGCTATGCCAATGGTGCAATATTGGCGGGGATTTGCGCTGGGGCCTTAGTCTTGGCAAGTAGTGGTTTATTGATAAATAAACGGGCTACGCATAATTACACGCTGGAATTTGTACCACAGGCGATTGTCGATTTTGTTCAAGTTATTTGGCAGGGCGTGGTTTATGAGCGGGCAAATATTGTGGTTGATAGCCGATTGATTACGGCTCAGCCATGGGCGGTGTTTGAATTTGCTGCTGTCATTGCCTTGGCTTTAGGTGTATTTAGCCAGCTGCAGCTTGAGGACTATATATCTTATTATCAGCGTTGATTTTGTTGGGCGGGCTATTGCTCACGTAGTGTATCTGCATGGGCAAGGTAAAGCGTTTTCCTTGCCCTAATTTTCTCTTATAAATTAAATGCTAAGAATGGCCTTGAGAGTTCTTTTTTGATTAGAATGGATTGTTTGGTTTTAATCCTAAGTGTTCGGGATTGGCAGCATAGATTAAGTGATCGGTCCATTTGCCATTTTCAAACCAATATCTTTTTTTGATTCCTTCTTCTTCCATTCCGATGGCTTTAACTAAACGAATCGACTTGTGATTGTCTAAATTAATAGCGGCTTCAAGCCGGTTTAATTTAAGTTGCTTAAATCCTATCTTTAAACCAGCGGCGGCCGCTTCTTGACCATAGCCTAATCCCCAATGTCGGTTATAAAGCTGGTAGCCAAAGTTAGCAAACTGATGTGTATTTCTGGAGAAAATATCAAAATCCACGTGACCTATTAATTGGCCGGTATGATTCTCAAATACGCCATAGAAATACCAATCATCTTTTTTTGCCATTTCTTTATGGCGTTTAATTAAATGAATAAAATCAGCTGGGGTGCATTTCTCTGGCTCTACTGGGCCTAAATCCCATTTGCTTTGCAAAGGGACGCGATTTACTAAAGCATCAAACCATAGGGGGTAATCGCTGGGTTTGAGTGACCTAAGGGTTAGCCTTGCTGTTTTTACTGCTCGTCGGTTAAAAGTCATAAATCTCTATTCAGTTAAACCCCCAAGCGGATGAGGGGAAATACTGTAAACAGCTAATGATCTATTTAGTGTGGATAACTGGGTTAAATAGATAGGGGTATTAGCCAAAGCGGGGTACGGTTGAGTAAATTGATCATTTTCCATAGTGCCTCCTAGGGCTTTGGCTAAGTGATTTTAAATTTTTTGCAATTGCGCAACGATTTTAAGTTAAGCATTGGCTATCTTGGCATATACCCGCGTATTGCGCAGCGTGCCATTTGGATCTATCCTTTCGTTTTTTAATAGGCCCTCAAGTTGAAATCTGGCTTTTTCTGCTACACGCCAGCTGGCGGCATTTAAATCATCAGAAAATATTTCTAAGCGTTTGGCGTTTAAATGCTCAAAGGCGAATTCGCTAATGGTATTGACGGCTTCGGTGATGAGGCCGTGGCCGTGCAGTGAGGTACGGCACCAATAGCCAATTTCAAACTTTGGGATCTCCCAGTTCATTCTTGTTAAGCCGGATGCGCCAATAAATTGCCCTGTTTCTTTTAAAAATAGCAGCATAGTTAGATTGGATCTATCAATAAATTCGGCTTGGCATTTTCGGCAGTAGCTTTCTGCATCGGCAAGATCGAATTCACGCATGGCCCATGGCAAAGAGGCGGGATAGCGGCGTAAGTCATTCATCGATTCCAGCTTGGCTTCGTGCATGGCCAGGCCATCGCCTGCGCGTGGGCTGCGAATAATAAGGCGCTTAGATTCAAATTGATCGGGAAAATCAAGCAGGATAGGATTGATTGCCATGGTATTTACCCAGTGTATGAGGAACAAATATTGGGCATTTAAATTAAACACTCAATGCTTGTAAAAACTCGTCGGAATCGAAGCCATCTTTCATGTGGTGGCCGCGCACAATCAGAAATGGTGTGCCGATTGCGCCATAGCTATTAAATTCTTGTTGGCAGCGTTCTTCAATACTCATATTGCATTCGGTAAAGGCAACGTTATTCTGATTTAACCAAGCTTTGGCTTCATGGCAATAAACGCACTCCGTAGTGGAATACATTACTACTTCATTTGGCTTAATCATGCTGGCTAATTGATTAATTTGTTGGCTGCTATAGCTGTCACTGGATGGGCTGGGGTGTTGATAATGCCTCCAAGCGGCAGAGAATGCGCCTATCAGAATAATGATGGTTATAACACGGCCCATTTGTTTTCCTTTGGGGGCAGGTTAGTAATGTGTGAGTGTCATATTACGGTGTTTCTTTATTATCTTGCAAATGATGTCATGAAGAATAGGGCAGAGGGCGGATGGGGTAGCGATATTGATGTAGGAGTTTGTGATCTAACTGCGATATTAAAGGCGGCTTAAAGGGGAAACCCACGAATTACTTGGGATGTTATCGCTGGGTGATTGGGTTTCGCCCTTGCTGCAGCGCTAGGTTTTACATCACCTTCTTGGCTAGTCCACGATGATAGGTAGCTTGGGGTGGCTATCTAGCTTGGTTTGTAGTGGGCTATTGGCGGTTTCAAGCTCGGTGAGTAGCTGTTGTTCTGCAGGATTAGGTTCGCCTAGCCATTGAGCTGGACCATTTTCAGTTTGGTAGTGAGCCACTACGCGTTTTTGCGCTGGTGCGTAAAGTACATAGACGGAATGTCCACAATTATGTGGCTCGCAAACCGATCCTGCTAGGTAGTGTATTTGCCCTAAGACAATAGGGATCATCGGCGTAGACGTCCCTTTACCTAGCCAGCGTGGTGGCTTGATTTTGGATGTGGTAAAGGCAAGATTGAGCTGCTGGCGTAGCATTTTATCTGCAGGATAAACTTCATAAAAATAGGCACATTGTGTGCTATCTGTGCAGGTCATCGCTTTAGTACTGCTCACGTTTTTAGCCTGCGCATTCAGAGGCAAAAAGAGTGCTGCAATGATGCTGCTGCAGATTGAAATACGGCTAATCCATTGCATAATTTTCCCCTGTGTTGGTCTATACAGGCCATGGTTTAATGGCTTATATAGACCGTTGTATAGGTTTATGGGATGACAGTGGTAAATAAATAGACGGCAAAAATCACCAAGAGCACTACGCCTTGTAATACGGTGGTTTTACCGGTTTTGAGTGATAGCATGGTGATAAACAGCGATAGCATCAGCAGCAAGGATGACTTGATATCCAAGCCTAGGGTTAAGGTTAGGCCACTGCTCAGTGAAAGTACGGCAACGGTTGGAATAGTTAAACCGATACTAGCAAGTGCAGAGCCTAGGGCTAAGTTTAAGCTGGTTTGCAGGCGATTAGCACGCGCAGCATGAAAGGCTGCAATGGCTTCTGGTAATAGCACTACGGCAGCAATAATCACGCCAACCAAGGCTTTAGGCGCGCCCATATTGGCAACTCCCAGCTCAATACTGGGTGCCAGTGCTTTGGCTAATAACACCACCGCTACAAGGCAAACTAAGAGTAGAAAGGCGCTGATAGCGGTGGTGCTTAGCGTAGGTGGCTCGGCATGAATTTCTTCATCTTCAACCGCATGGCTAGGCAAAAAATAACCACGGTGGCGCACGGTTTGCACCAGCACAAAGGTGCCGTATAGTACTAAGGTTACTACGGCAATAAAGATCAGCTGGCTGCTTGTATATATAGGGCCAGGGGCACTGGTGGTGTAGTTTGGCAAAATCAGGGTGAGTACAGCAATGGCAGCCAAGGTGGTAAGTGATGCGCTGGCACCATCTAAGCTGAAGCTTTGTTCTTTGTAGCGTAAACCGCCCACTAATAAGCACATGCCAACTATTCCATTCAGAATAATCATCACTGCGGCAAAAACGGTATCTCTAGCCAGTGCCGTGGTTTCTGGCCCGCCTGCCATCATTAAAGAAACAATCAAAGCCACTTCAATAATCGTAATGGCAACAGCCAGCACCAAGGTGCCATAAGGCTCACCAACCCGATGCGCAATGACTTCGGCATGGTGTACCGCCGCTAAGACGCCACCAAATAAGCCCAAGGTCAATAAGCCAAGATAGATGCTGCCTAAGCTTTGTAAAGGAGCGAGGTAGAGTAGCCAAGCGATAGCAGGGGCGGCAATAGTCCAGATCGGGAGTGTTACTTTCATTGTGGCGCCAGAGAAAAAAGATTCAACATAATATGCTCCAGTGTGGGGACAGTGATTTATAGCGAGTTCGACAATATTACATACAGATATGCCGTATTGAACACAGAGCATCATAGCTCTGTATACAGTGAAAAAAAACCAAGATGCAGCAAAGAAAAGCGCTTAGTTTTATATAAGATGATTTGCAGTTTGTACAAATCAGACGTTATTGCTCATATTGGGAAGTATATTGCAGGGATAATGCCATATAAATATATGGGGAATAACGCGAACAACTATGCGTTAATTAGAGCCGCTGGGTAATCAAAAGTTCACTAGTGCCGTGTTTTTTATAAATGGCTATCTTAGACATGGCAAATGCTAAGGCTCGCTGGTGAATAATCACTGCAATGTGTGGATTCCATGAACAGAAATGCCATATAAAAACCACCTTGATCATGGCGTGGTTCTTATATGGCAAGAGCAAATAGTGAGAAGCTTTATAAATTATGCTTGCTTACGGCGGCGTGCGCTCCATAAGCCGGTTAAGCCTAGGCCGATCAGGGCATAAGTCTCTGGCTCTGGCACTGGTGTGCTTATATTAATATTATCAAATTGGCTGTTAGAGCCTACCCAAGAGACTTTGGTGAGATTTTTTTTATTAAAAACAAAGGTTTGCAGACCTATAAGCCGGTCAAGAACGACAGTTTCAAATGTTGTGCTTTGCCCATTAAAAAAGCTGAATTGAATAGAGGCTGAATCGCCCTTATTAAAAACATCGGCAAGATCAATAGATTTAAAATTAAAGGATGATTTATTAGCTTGCTCAATACTGGTTTTGCTACCGCTGTAGTTTACAAATACTGCAGCGTGGCCTTTATCGGCCTGAAACTCATCGTTCTTCCCCCAAATACCCAGACGATCATTGCCTTGGCTGTCATTTTTAATGACAAAGCCCTTGGTGTTGATGCTATTGAAGGTTTGAACCGTATCGTTGTGAGTTAAATGATTGAAATCGATCACTGTGGCATTTGCAAAAGTACTTAAGGCGAAAATGGCACTAGAGAGCAATAGTTTTGTGTGCAGCATGAACTTTTCCTATAGATAGAAAATAACTGAATCCAATCATTTTCTGTCTTGCTCCTTGCTAATGTCAAAACAAATGCTCCATTTGTTGTAAGTTTGGTGTTTGTTTAATCGGAGTTACCAAGCAGATATCTACAGCGATGATGACTTTTGATCGCAGTGTGCAAAGTAGCTGATAAGTTTTTGATAAGTATTGGCAGCTATTCTGCAGCCACAGCAATGCAGTTCCCTGAAGAGTAGAGCAAGCCGCCATTCACTACTTCATGCTTGGTGCTTGGCTGCTTCTGGCTCAGTGCAATTGTGAATCTAACACCAATAGATTTAACTCCTTGATGAGCGCTGGCTGGGTTAGATCGGCTTAGGGGGGCTGCGGCATTGTGCGCGTGACGCTCACAATCTGGTAGACCCCGCCAAATATCGTGCGCTTTTGCCAGTGGTATTTTTCTGCTTGGCTGGCGTAATGGCTAATTTCATTATTCCATAATGCCTCGGCAAAGGGCTCTAGCTTGGCATTTACCCATTTTAATATCCAACGGATTGGTTGCCACAGCGATGGGCGATGGTAATCAACAAACAATACTTTTCCACTAACGGGCATTTGGCTGAGCATATGGTCGACGATGCTGCGTTTTTTTTCATCAGGCACTTCATGCAGTAAAAAGAAGCTGCAAATAAGATCAAACGATAGTTGGCTCTGATAGGTGGCGGCATCGCTACGAATCACTTTTGCCCATGGATACAAAGCTAATTTGGCTTGGGCGTGTTCAATTTGTGCAGGGGTGATATCGCTTAAATGAAACTCACCATCTGGCCCCACTTTTTGTGCCACTTTACGTACTAGATCACCATAAACATGTGCCACCTGCCATACCTTCATTCCTGGTTTGATTTCATTCAAATAGGCACGCATTAGGCGTTGATCATTCCCAAATAGCAGCACCTTTACCACCATATTATGGTCGAGCTGATCAACGCGTTTGGGATTGACATAGGCCCAGTCGTACACCTCGGTCATATAGTCAGGAACACCTTCGTAATAAGGATCTGTTGGTAGTTTGGGGTGATTTTGCGTCATGGTGGCAGGCTTCTAAGGGATTTTTTTGAGCTTAGACTGAGGGGGGGCTACATACCTTGAGCTGGGCCAAGATCTAGCTATTTAGGGTTAGGCTGGCCGCTTCTAGGTGAGTATTGCCAAGGGAGCCGCATGTTTATTTGTGAGCTTAACGCTAGTGCTTATGCGGGGATAGGCGGTTTATTGCGGCTTAAATAACTAAGCGGGTGGGAGTGGGAAGGGGGCTGTTTTGTGAGTAATTACTTTTTACGCACTTGCAGAGAGTAAATATAAAAAAACGGCGCTTAGAGCGCCGTTTGGGTAAAACCGCTATAGCACGGCATGCCGTGCCGCTGCTTAGTGGTGACGACCACCCGATCGTTTGATCGGGGCAAAAAGGGCGGCCACTGGGGTGTTTTCATTACTCAATGGCTGTTGATCGCCACGCGGCTTAGCGGCGGGTGCACGTGGTGCTGCGCTGCGTGTATCGCTGCGCGCGCCACGATCGGCATAGCTACGCTCTTGCGGCGCACGGCCTTGTGGTTGATCCCCACGGCCAGAACGGCTGCGGCCATCGGTTGGTCGAGCTGCCGATGGGGTGCGCGCTTCGCCACGTGGATTGTTGTTAAAGCGGCCTTCACCAGCAGGGCGAGGCGCTGCGGAAGAAGGCGTTTCACCACGTGGATTATTGTTAAACCGGCCTTCTGAAGCAGGGCGTGCATCGGGGTTAAAACGGCTGGCTGGGCGGCTATCATCGCTAGCACGCGGATTGCTGCGTGGTGGGCGCGGCGCATCACTCGCTGCTGCTGCAGGGGCATTGTTGGTGCGATTATGCCCACGCGGAGGGCGGCCGCTATTTGGGTTACGGGGATCGCGGTTGGTGTTGCGCGCTGCACCATTGCGGCCATTTAAGATTGGCTCGGCTTTGATACTTGGATCAACCGCAAAGCCATCTACGCTTTCACGGGTGATATCGCGTTTGATCAGGCGTTCGATATCATTTAATAGCTTGTGCTCATCCACACAAACCAAAGAAATCGCTTCGCCTTCAGAGCCAGCACGGCCCGTGCGGCCAATCCGGTGTACATAATCTTCGGCTACATTCGGCAGCTCAAAGTTAACCACGTGTGGCAATTCTTCGATATCAATACCGCGAGCGGCGATATCGGTGGCGCACAGTACTTGCAGCGTGCCAGATTTAAACTCGGCCAAAGCACGGGTACGAGCGGCTTGGCTCTTATTACCGTGAATGGCCAGTGAGTTAATGCCATCTTTGCTTAGCTGCTCAGCTAAGCGATTAGCGCCGTGTTTGGTGCGGGTAAACACCAAAACTTGGAACCAATTTTTTTCTTTGATCAGCTGGGTGAGCAGCTCACGTTTGCGCTCACGGTCAACAAAATAAACCTTTTGCGTAATCATTTCGGCCGTGGCGTTGCGGCGAGCCACTTCGATTAGTGCAGGCTTATCGAGCAGGCCATCGGCAAGGGTTTTGATTTCGTCAGAAAAAGTAGCCGAGAACAGCAGGTTTTGGCGCTTGGCAGGCAATAGGGCCAGCACTTTTTTGATATCACGGATAAAGCCCATGTCGAGCATGCGGTCTGCTTCATCCAGAATCAAAATCTCAACCGCGCTTAAATCAACGGTTTTTTGCGACATATGATCAAGCAGACGGCCCGGTGTGGCCACCAGAATATCTACCTGGCCTTTTAGCTGCTTAATTTGCGGATTAATACTCACGCCACCAAACATCATCATGGATTTAAGTGGCAGATATTTACCATAGTCGCGCACGCTTTCTTCAACCTGAGCGGCCAGTTCACGCGTAGGGGTCAGAATCAGTGCACGAATCTTTTTGCCAGTGGCAGGTTTTGTGCTGAGTAAATGCAGCAGCGGCAGCGTGAAGCCGGCGGTTTTACCCGTGCCGGTTTGCGCGCCAGCAAGTAAATCACCACCGGATAGCACGGCAGGAATCGCCTGTTGCTGAATAGGGGTTGGTGTGGTGTAGCCAAGTTCAGTAACGGCACGGACGATATCGTCCGCAAGCCCTAGGGCGGAAAAACTCATTCAAACTCCAGAGGAGATATCGGCCTGTCGCCAAGAGTGGCGCCAGTCAAAGGCAGATGGGGTAGGTGATCTTACAAATATGGCATCAAGATAGCTCACTCAGCAACTTTTTGCTGAGCCCTGCATGCAAAAAAACACTGCGAGGTAAAGGATTTCAAGCTTGATGGCGTATCTGGGTGGTGTAGCGCGGAGACTGGGTAACGCGCCCACGGCGGGATTATACCTGTGTACTTGCGTTGGTGTGTGAAGCAATCATGAATTAGTGCAGATTACACTGCGCTAATTGTGTCTTTGTAGGGGCACGGCATGCCGTGCCCACTGCCAATTAAGCGCCAATAAAGCGCATTTTAAAGCTGCGGCCTTTGATGTTTCCTTGGCTCAGGCTATTAAATGCTTTATCTGCCACGCGGCGATCAAGCGCTACATAGGTCATAAATTCATATACATTAATTTTACCGACTTGCTCTTTAGTTAGGCCCGCATCGCCAGTGAGTGCACCAAGTAAATCGCCTGGGCGCAGTTTTTCTTTCTTGCCGCCCATAATGCACAGCGTCACCATCGGGGCACGTAGCGGGCCACTAGCCTCGGCTTCTAGGGTGTTTAAATCAAACCAACGTACTGGGCCGCCTTGGTATTCTTCGATCAGGGTGACCCATTTTTTCTCGTTTGGGGCGCAAAGGCTAAGGGCTAAGCCTTTATCGTGGCCACGGCCGGTGCGGCCAATGCGGTGGATATGCACTTCGGTATCTTTAGATACGTCAACGTTAATCACTGCACCTAGGGTTTGAATATCTAAGCCGCGTGCGGCGACATCGGTGGCCACCAGCACAGAGCAGCTTTGATTAGCAAACTGCACTAGAATCTCGTCGCGTTCGCGTTGCTCTAGCTCGCCGTAAAGCGCCAGGGCACTAAAACCTTGATCTCGGAGCTCAGCTGCAAGCTCGCGGCAGTGGATCTTGGTATTGCAGAAGGCCAGTGTCGAGACCGGTTTGTAGTGATTGAGTAGCTGCGCCACGGCGGCGTTACGTTCCTCGTGTTCGACGAGGTAAAAGCGTTGTTCGATTTGGCTGTCAGCATGTTGTGCCTCTACTTTCACTTCGGCAGGCAGCTTTAAGAATTTAGCGCTGTCTTTACGAATATTGTCGGGATAAGTGGCAGAAAACAGCAGGGTTTGGCGGCGCGTTGGGCAGGCACTGACAATACCGGCGATCTCATCGTAAAAGCCCATATCCACCATGCGGTCGGCTTCGTCCAATACCAGCGTTTGTACGGTGGATAAATCAATCGAGGCGCGGCCTAAATGGTCGCGGATACGCCCCGGTGTGCCCACAATAATATGCGCACCGTGTACAAGCGAGGCAATTTGCGGCCCCATGGGCGAGCCGCCACAAAGGGTTAAAATTTTAATATTGTCGGTAAAGCGTGCCAAACGGCGCAGCTCTTTAGAAACTTGATCGGCCAGCTCGCGGGTGGGGCAAATCACCAAGCCCTGAATGGCAAAGTAGCTGGGGTTGAGCTTATGCAGCATGCCAATCCCAAACGCTGCCGTCTTGCCGCTGCCGGTTTTTGCTTGGGCGATTAAATCGCGGCGCTCTAGAATCAGCGGCAGGCTGCGCGCTTGGATCTCGGTCATCTCAACGTAACCCAAGCTGTCCAAGTTTTGCAGCATGGCCGGCGAGAGAGGTAGATTGGCAAAAGATGTTGTATTCACAATGACTTATCCCGCAGACCAAAAGGGGCAGTAGTCTATCAGGCGCAGCGCTTTAGAGCCAGTGCCCACTTATTTATTGGTTTTTCAACCATGATCTTGATTGATACATATTACGTTGTGATACCGATGGCAGAATGGGGCGGCTTGCTTCATCCCTCTGGGCGGTTTGTGGGGGAAAAGTTTGCATCACGCGATGATTATTTGCTTACTTTTAGCCTAGTAGGCCGTGTGAGTAAGGAGTTGCCTAATATAGAGCTGGCCAGCCGTGGGGAGAGGCAGCGTTGCAATGTTTCTGCTAGGTCATGAATACTAATGGGTTTACTTAAAAAATCATCCATGCCTACCGCTTGGCAGCGCTCTTTATCTTCTTGGTAGGCATCTGCAGTGAGGGCAATAATTGGGATGTGTTTTCGTTTGAATTGCTGCTCCCAACTACGAATTTGTAAACTAGCCTCGTAGCCATCCATGATGGGCATTTGGCAATCCATTAAAACTAAATCAAATGAAGTTGTGCTTTTTAAGGCATCGAGTGCTTCTTGCCCGTGCTGTGCCAACTCTGTTTGATAGCCTAATCGAGCCAACATAGCCAACACCACAACTTGATTAATTGGATTATCTTCAACGACTAAGATGCGTTGTAATTTTGTTTGTTCTGCTTGTGTAGCTAATGCTTGGTATTGGGTGGGGAGGCGTTTTTCGGAGTCTGTAGCTTCATCAACAGGAATTTGAAACCAAAATTGTGATCCCTTTCCTAATTGGCTTATTACACCGATTTCACCCCCCATTAGTTGAATTAGGCTGCGGCAAATGGCAAGGCCTAAGCCTGTGCCACCATAACGGCGTGTAATACTGCCATCACCTTGGCTAAAGGTTTTAAATAATTTAGAGATTTGCAGTTCATCAATTCCGTCTCCGGTGTCTGCTACTGTAAATTTTAAGAAAGAATTTTCTAATTGCTCTAGTTTTAGAGTGATGGTGCCAGCCGAAGTAAATTTAAGTGCGTTGCTGAGTAAGTTACTAATGATTTGTCTTAAGCGATAAGGATCCCCCCAGCAGCTTAAATGAAGCGGTACATCAAATAATAAATCTAACTGCAGGCCCCGTTGATGGGCGGTTTCTCGGAATAAATTAGCGACTTCTTGCACTAGCTCAGCGGGTTGAAAAATCAGCGATTCTAATTCCATTTTCCCTGCTTCTACTTTAGAAAAATCTAAAATTTCATTCAGTAAGGAAAGCAGATTTTCGCCAGAGCGAAGGATGGTTTGTGCGTAATCTAAGCGTTCTGTCTCGTCTACTTGTTCTTGCATCAGCAACTGCGCCATTCCCATTACGCCATTAAGTGGGGTGCGGATTTCGTGGCTCATGGTAGCTAGAAACTGGCTCTTGGCTAAATTGGCTGATTCAGCTTGCTGTTTGGCCTCAATGAGTTGTATCTCTTGTTGCTTGCGGATGGCCATTTCTTGCTGCAAAACAAGGGTTTTTATTTCAACTTCGGCAGCTACACGGCGGCGGTCTGCACTTAAAATTAAGGCGAGATTGCCAAGTACGGCAGTGGCAGTCAGGATACAAAATAACAGCACTAAGGATGCACTGATGGTACTGCCACCTAAGGCATTGGTGGGTTTATGCAAGAGCAACTGCCATTGACGATTCGCAAAATTGAGCGGTTGCTGGTAATAAACACCCATAGCATCGAGTTGGCTTGAGCTTTGAAATGAGGGAAAGGGTTTAGTAAAATTAGAGTAAATAACTTCAGTTTTGCCCTCGGTAAGATCAAGGATCGCCCACTGCACTTGCTTGTGCTGCTGCATCAGTTTAAGCCAGCCCCGAATATCAATGACGCCCGTGACAATGCTTTCTACTTCCCCCGTTGCAGATAAAACAGGGGCCATCATGAGTAAGCCACCAGGCCCTTTTAAATCATCGCTTAGTAAGATTTTGGGGCTGATGGCTACTTTATGGCTAGCAATAACTGCGTTTGCTGTTTGGGCTCGGCGTGGCTCGGAGAGCAAATCTAATCCCAATACCGAAGGGCTGGGTGGGCTAATCATGGTTAAGGGTAAAACACCAAGGGGATTGGGTTGCCAGTTGGCTAAGCGGTGTATTTTTATATTATTTAAATTGAGGGTTTGTTGTAGCTGCTTATATTGGTGATCGTAGGGTGCGTGGCGTAATAGGGGGGCCCAGCCAAAAGTGCGAAAGCTTGTCGCTGCTTTATTACTTTGTTTTACAAAGGTAGAAAACTGCGGCAAGGATAATGGTTTAACCAGTTGGGCAAGAGTGGCTAAATTGCTTAGGGTTTGGGTGTTCACTGCATCTAATTGCTCAAAATCTTGGCTAATCGTGATTGATTCGGTAGCAAACTGGCTTTGTATCTGCCTTATTTCACTGTTCCTGATAAATAAATACACGCAGATAAATGATGAGAAGGTGAGCAGGAGTGGCGTAACCACCATCCAGCGCCGCTCCCTCCAAGCTGGGCGTTTATCGTAAAGGGCAATACAGAGTGGTGTAAAAATTAATACACCCAGTGCATCCCCAAGCCACCAAGTGGAGAAATTTTGTGCAAGTAAATCTGCACTTAAATAGCCTTTAAAAAATAAAGCGGTGTTGGCAATGCTGCTGGCGATGGTACAAGCCAGTAATCCAGAGCCACTAAATTGCAGAATGCGTATAGGCTGATCCATTTCAAAGTGTGGATCAAATTTGCGTAGTAATCTGGCGCCAACTATGGCTTGTAAGACCGATCCAGCGGCAATAATAAGGGGTAAAATCCCTAGATCCCATTGCGGCCCTATGCTTGAGTTAACGCACCAAGAGCCAAGAAGGATACCTGACCATACTTTGCGTCCATTAAACAATAAGCAGGCAGCGAATGCTATTCCTGCTGCCGGCCAGATGGCCGTGGCATAGCCGGGAGGAAGTGACATCAGTAGGCCAAGCTTACCTGCCACTAAGTAAACTAAGGCTAGGAGCAGATTCGTTAACAGCAGGCGCACGCTTCATACTCCAGAGATCTAAGGCTAGACGTGCATATACGAAATAATAGCTCAGCTGATCGGGTTGAAATTACATGTAAAGACAGTATAGGTGTGGATTAGATGAGCTGCTTTAGGTAGTGGCACTGATGCTACCAAGTGCATATAAATCTGTAGCGGTAAGAACTGCTAAGCGATTTTTCCTTGTTGCTAATCCCTTGCAGAAATTGTTTTAGGAATCATATGAATCACAAAACTCGGCGGCCTACTTTGCAAGATGTTGCCGATAAAGTTGGGGCTTCCAAAATGACTGTTAGCCGCTATCTGCGTGAGCCGCAGCAAGTGGCCGTGGCAACAGCTAAGAAAATTGCGCTGGCAATGGAGGAGCTGGGTTATATCCATAATCGTGTGCCCGATATGCTGGCTAACGCCAAAAGCCGTGCAATTGGTGTGTTGCTACCTTCTATGTCAAATCAGGTCTTTTCTAGTGTAGTACGTGGCATTGAGTCGGTAACAGGGCCAGCAGGGTTACACGCGCTCTACGGCCATTATGGCTATACGATGGCTCGGGAAGAGCAGCAGATTGAGCAATTACTTTCGTTTAATGTCGATGGGCTGATTTTGTCTGAAACGCAACATACCCATCGCAGCTTAAGAATGTTGGAAACCGCCGCTATTCCCGTGGTAGAAATTATGGAGCTGCCTGAGCGGCCGATTGATTTGGCGGTTGGCTTAAATCACGCAGCGGCGGCGCAAGTGATGGTTGGTTTAATGCTGGCTAAAGGGCGTAAGCGGATTGCCTATCTGGCCGCACGCTTAGACCATAGAACTCGCCAGCGTGAAGCAGGGTATTTAGCGGCACTGGCTAAGGCGGGTTTTGAGCCTATTCTGATTCACACCGATCAGCCTTCCTGCTTTACCTTAGGTGGGCAATTATTACGTGATGCGCTGCAAGTTGCGCCTGATTTGGATGGGGTTTTTTGCACCAATGATGATATTGCTGCGGGCGCGATGTTGGCTTGCCAAGCATTGGGGTTTCGTGTGCCAGAGCAAATTAGCGTGGCAGGATTTAATGCCCTCGATATTGGCCTAGCCCTAGCACCACAGCTAGCCAGCGTAATCACTCCGCGTGAAGCGATTGGCCGGTTGGCTGCTGAGCGTTTAATTGGCAGGATAGAGGGCCGTCAATATCCCGATAAGGTGGTGGATTTAGCCTATGAAATTTTTCTAGGCCAAAGTTTGTAGGGGGACGGATAGCCGCCCCTATCTGTGCTTATGAGGACAATCTGCTAGTTAAAATAGTCCAACTCCAGTGCAGATTTTACTTCGCCCAAAGTTGCTGCGGCGATGGTGCGTGCATGCATCGTGCCTGCTTTTAAGATTTGCATAACATGGGCAGGATCTTTGGCTAGCTCAAGACGGCGGGTGCGGATCGGCGCAATCAACTCTTGCAGGCGTACCTCTAAATGCTGCTTGATCACTGAATCGGCCAAGCCACCCTTGCGATATTTGGCTTTCAAATCGTCAATAAAACTAATATCAGGTTCAAAAGCATCAAGAAAGGTAAAGACGGCGTTGCCTTCAACTTGGCCTGGATCGTTAATTCTTAAGTGCTTCGCATCGGTGTACATGCTTTTTACGTATTGGCTAATTTCATCTGGGCTGGCCGATAAATGCAGCGCATTTCCCTGAGATTTACTCATTTTGCTTTGGCCATCTGCACCCGGCAGGCGGCCGGTTTGCGGGATGATAGCACGGGTTTCTAGCAGAATATCTTTACCTACGAGGGTATTAAAACGGCGCACAATTTCATTGGTCTGCTCGATCATCGGAGCCTGATCTGCCCCTACTGGCACGGCGGTGGCTTTAAAGGCGGTAATGTCGGCTGCTTGGCTCACGGGGTAAGTTAGAAATCCTGCGGGAATATCTCGCTGGAAGTTCTTTTGGCGAATTTCTTCTTTAACCGTAGGGTTGCGCTCTAAGCGTGCTACCGTGACCAAATTCATAAAGTAGTAAGTCAGCTCAGATAGCTCAGGGACTTGCGACTGAATAAAAATAGTGTTTTTAGCAGGATCAAGACCAACTGCAAGGTAATCAAGCGCTACTTCCAATACATTACGATGTACTACATCGTGATCAGTATCGGTGAGCGCTTGCGCGTCGGCCAGCATCAAAAATTGGGTGTGTTTGTCTTGAAAGGCGAGGCGGTTTTGTAATGAACCCACAAAATGGCCTAAATGCAATGGGCCAGTAGTGCGGTCGCCAGTCAAAATAATATGCGAAGTCATGTTCTCGATCCTTGTGTGGATTTACGCCGCCGAGCCCATGGGGTGTGTAGAAACAACAATGCCGCCTGGACCGGCGGCATTGTTCAAATAAATGAGTCTAGGCCGCCAGTAACATATAGTGGCGGTAGCACCAGCTCATTGGCTGGGAAATAAGAGGGCGTTGAAGTGCGTTCATGGCCTCTACTATTGCAGCTTTTAGACCGCTTGTCTACACAGTAAGGTATGTTAATGATAATTATTATCGTTTATTGCGTGTGGTGCTTGCAAACTGGGCAGGCAGGGTCTTGCTTGTAGCGCATTTCGCGCCAAGCCATATTGCGGGCATCTAATAGCTGCAAGCGTCCAATCAGCGGCGTGCCTATTCTCATAAGCAGCTTGAGCGCCTCGGCGGCTTGCGCTGCGCCAATAATCCCTACCAGCGGGGCAAATACGCCAAAGGTGGCGCATGGGCCATCACTGGCTTCGCCTTCTTCCCCAAATAAGCAGTGATAACAGGGGGCGTTGCCGAGGCGTGCATCAAACGTGGTGAGCTGACCATCAAAGCGCACTGCCGCACCTGAAACCAGAGGCACTTTGTGTGCGACACAGGCGCGGTTTACCACGTGGCGGGTGGCAAAATTGTCGCAGCAATCCAGCACAATATCCGCCGCTGCAACGAGTTTATTTAGCTCTGCCGCCGTGGCGCGTGTGGTGATTGCATTGATTTTTATTTGCGGGTTGATCGCGCTAGCTGCCGCTTTGGCCGATATGGCTTTATTTTGCCCAAGGCTGGCCGTGTTATGGATGATTTGGCGCTGCAGATTAGATAATTCCACATGATCGTCATCCACAATGCTGAGTGTGCCAACACCTGCTGAGGCTAGATAGAGCGCAGCGGGTGAGCCTAAACCCCCCGCACCAATCAGCAACACATGCGCATTGCTGATTGCCTGCTGGCCTTCGATGCCGATTTCATTGAGCAGAATATGGCGGCTATAGCGCAGTAAATCTTGATCGCTGAGCTCAGCTTCGTTAGCAATGGAGGGGGATAGCGTAGCGTAGATCATGGCTAAAAATCACATAAAAGAAGAGTGTAAGGTGTTGTGTGCCGGCTAATTACATGGTGTCAACCCGCTGTGTAGTTGGGCGAGTATTTTATAAATATCTTCGCAACTCCTCAGGGGTTTCGTCATGATCGCCGTGTGGGTGATTTTCCCAGACCTTCACATAGACATCACGACTTTTAATGTTGTGTTCGGGGATTTCTAAATTGCTGCGAGCGATATCTTCGCAATAATAGACTAGGGCGCGTTTGATTTTGCTCAGGATACTTTCATCCAGATGAAACCCAGCCACTTTGAGTTGATTTTCGATGATTTGTAGTGAGTGTTCTTGGATTAGGTATTGCACAGAGATACAGTGCTTGCTGGAAAAAATCTGAACGGTAATACCAGGAATCGTGGCTAAAAACTGAGCCGCAAGATGGGCTTGGGCGGGGAGCGGGTAAAATTGAATATCGCGTTGTCTAGAGAGAGAATCTGCTGGCTTCATCATTATTCTCCGCATTTTTCGAGCTGGTATGGGCGGCTTTCCCATACCCAGGATCCATAGAGGGCAAGCCCTCTATGGATACTGTGCAATGACTATTTAGCCGGTGCTGCTACCGCTTTATTTTGCAAAATTTGCTGAACTTTTAAAATATTCAGTGCTTGTTGCAGTTGGTAGTCGTTTTTAGAAGCCAGCTCGCGTGGATTTTCTTCCGCCGTTTCGCTTGCAACTGTTTTTGGTTTTTGGGCCTTGATGACGGCTTTAGGCTCGGATGCTGCTTTACCCGCGTCTTTTTCATTTGGATTATCCAAACGATGGCCTAAATCGGCTTCACGAATGCGGAAGGCGCTTTGTTCCTTGCCGTTGAGTGTTGCTTCTTCAACTTCGATATCCGGGGTGATCCCTTTTAGCTGAATCGAGCGGCCTAGTGGAGTGAAGTAGCGCGCAGTAGTGAGCTTCAGTGCCGTTTTGTTATCAATCGGCATGATGGTTTGCACCGATGCTTTACCAAAAGTCTGAGTGCCAACCACGATGGCGCGCTTATGATCTTGCAGTGCACCCGCTACAATTTCTGAAGCAGAAGCCGAGCCACCATTGACCAGAATCACCAATGGCACGGTTTTCACTTCTTTAGGTGTGTTTTTAAAGTAATCATCTTTGCCGCTTTCGCGCAGATAGTTTTCCTTGCTAGCGGTGAGCCTGATCTTAGAATCTGGCGTGCGGCCTTCGGTGTAAACCACCAGCGTATCCTTAGGCAAGAAAGCTGCGGATACACCCACGGCACCGTTTAGCAAACCGCCCGGATCATTACGTAAATCAAGCACAACGCCTTTGAGTGGCGCTTTGTTTTCTTTATAAAGCGCTTCTAAGGCTTGAGCGACGTTTTCTGTGGTGTGCTCTTGGAATTGCGCCACACGGATATAGCCGTAGCCAGGTTCAGCCAGCTTAGATTTCACGCTTTGCACTTTAATGACGGCGCGTTTTAGTGAGATCACAATCGGCTTGCCTTCGCCCTTACGCAACATAGTAAGCGTAACTGAGGTGCCAATTTTGCCGCGCATTTTGGTTACGGCGTCATTGAGCGACATGCCTTGCACGGGGGTTTCGTCGATTTTGGCGATAAAGTCACCTGCTTTTACGCCAGCGCGGTAAGCAGGGGTGTCTTCGATCGGTGAGACCACACGAACCAAGCCGTCTTCCATGCTGACTTCTATGCCTAAACCACCAAATTCACCCTGAGTTTGGATTTGCATATCTTTAAATGCATCGGCATCTAGATAGCTTGAATGCGGATCAAGGCCGGATACCATGCCTTTGATGGCTTCAGTAATCAGTTTTTTATCTTCAACGGGCTCAACATAGCTTTGCTTAATCAAGCCAAATACCGTTGAAAATGCGCGCAGCTCTTCAACGGGTAGTGGATTACCGCCGGCATCTTTATCGGCGACGGCATTAAAGGAAAGGCTGAGGGCAACGCCCAGACCTGCGCCTGCCAGTAGCAAGGCGATCTTTTGGAGCTTTGGTTTTTTGCTGCTCGAGGACATCCGCATTTTCCTGTTATAGGCTTACTGACATGGGTTTAGACCGTACAATTTATGTTTTTTTTTGATACTTTTTTCCACGAAAAGCACTAAATGACCTTAGGCGCGGCGCACTCTCGTGGTTTGATTGGAATGCTCTTATTAGGTATAGCAAATAATTTTTGGGCCAATCGCTTTGCAAATGATGCGGGCAAAGCCTCTTTGCTTATTGTTCATCAGCCAGCCCACGCTAGTGGATCAACGGGGCGGCCATTTTGTCTGAGTTCAAAGTATAAGCCGGAATCTGCCATTCCACCGCTGTTACCGCTGGTGGCAATGCTGTCTCCTGCCTTAATCGTATCACCTACTTGCTTAAGAATGCTCTCATTCGCGGCGTAAATACTCATATATCCACCGCCGTGATCCACAATCAGCATATTGCCAAAGCCACGTAGCCATTCGGCAAACACCACACGCCCGCTGGCAACGGCCTTTACGCTCTGGCCGGAAGCGGCACGGATAAACACGCCTTTCCATTGCCCACCTTCACCACGCGCGGTGCCAAAGCGGCCCATAATTTCGCCCTTAATTGGCAATCTTAGCTTGCCTTTGAGTGAAGCAAAGGCTTGCCCCGCTTGGCTGGCATCGGGTAAAGCGCTGTTCAATGTGGGGGCTGGTTCTGGTTCGGCTTTGGGCGCGGGTTTACCTGCGGCTTTTGCCTTGGCCTGTGCGGCGGCGTTTCTGGCTGCGCGCTCTTTTGTTTTCTTTTCTGCCAGCTGTTTGGCTGCCGCGGCTTGTTTGGCGCGTTCTAGTTCTTGGCGTTTAATAATCGCGTTTAATTTGTCGACTAGGCCGGTCAGGCGTTTTTCATCGGCAGCGAGTTTTTGGATTTGATTCCGTTGACTGCTGATTTCTTGTGACAGGCTATTCACAATTTGTTTTTTTTCTTGCTGCTCAGAAACCAGCACTTCTTTTTGCTGTTTTTTACGCTGGGCGAGTTGCTGCAAGGCTTCGTTTTTTTGGCGAATTTCTTCAGATAGCTGGGATAGCTCGGCAAGCTGCGCTTCTAGTTTATTGGCCAATTGCAACTGAGAGCGGCTGATATAGCGGTAATAGGTGAGCTCGCGGCTGACTTGATTGGGGTCTTGCTGGTTGAGTAGCAAGCGCCAAGCTTCAATTTGCCCAGCTTTGTAGCGTGTTTTAAGGATTTTACCCAGCCTAACTTGGCTGGCTTGAATGCCACTGCGGGTATGGCTGATATCGTTTTCTAAGCGCTTAATTTCGGCGGTACTTAAGGCTTGTTCTGCTTGCATGCTGCTTAGCACGCGGTTGGCGTCAGAAATGGCTGTTTCTGAATCTTTTAAAGCGTCTGTGGCTTCGCTTCGGTGGGATTCGTTAACAGCCAGATCTTTTTTAAGCTCTTGCAGTTGACCGCGTAAGTCTTTTAGCTCGGCCTGCTTGACCTGTGATTCTTGCTGCGGAGCGGCGGGGGTAGCAGGTGCAGCCAGTGCACCGCTTGTAAGCAATAAAAGAAATAGCGGTCTAAGCAATTTAGAAATTCACCAATGATTTACCCGTCATTTCTTCGGGCTGATTAAGGCCCATTAAGGCCAACATGGTTGGGGCAATATCACGTAAAGCGCCGCTACCACGGGCCGCCATGGTTGCTGGGCGACCGATATACACAAAAGGAACTTGATCCGTGGTGTGCTGGGTATGCGGCTGATGTGCGGTGTGGTCATACATCAATTCACAATTACCATGATCGGCAGTGATGAGGATTTCTCCTCCCGCTGCAAGCATGGCGTCAACACATTGTGCAACACTCTGGTCTAAAGCTTCAACTGCTTTAACGGCTGCGTCAAAAATACCTGAGTGGCCCACCATATCGCCATTGGCATAGTTACAGATAATGACTGCGTATTGCTTGGATTCGATGGCAGCCACAATTTGCCGAGTGACTTCTGGCGCGCTCATTTCTGGCTGCAAATCGTAAGTAGCCACTTTAGGGGATGGCACTAAGATACGGTCTTCGCCAGCAAATTCTTTTTCTTCTCCGCCCGAGAAAAAGTAAGTCACGTGCGGGTATTTTTCGGTTTCGGCGATGCGTAGCTGTTTCAAGCCTTGAGCTGCTACATATTCACCAAAGCTATTTTTCACTTTTGGCTTATCGTAGGCCACAAGCAGGCTTGGATAGGCTGAGCCGTAGTTGGTTGCGGTGCTAAATGAGGCAAATTTAGGCTGACGCGCTTTAAAACTATCAAAGCTGGCATCAGTGAGTGCGGTGGTGATTTGGCGGGCACGGTCGGCGCGAAAATTCATAAAGATCACTACATCACCGTCTTGCATCGATGATTTTTCGCCAATGGCGGTTGCGGAGATAAATTCATCGTTTTCATTGCGCGCATAACCTGCTGCCAGTGCATCTGCTGCTGTGGCGGCATGAAACAGCCCTTCGCCTTCAACCATCACCTTGTAGGCGGGCTCTATGCGCTCCCAACGCTTGTCTCTATCCATTGCCCAGTAGCGGCCAGTAACAGAAACAATACGTGCTGCGGGATGGGCATCGCACACGGCTTGTAATTTGGCTAGGTAGATTGCGGCGCTGCGTGGAGGAGTATCACGGCCATCAAGGAAGGCATGCACATGGATGTGGGCGACGCCCGCATCGCTAGCAGCAGCAATCAAGGCATTTACATGGGCTTCGTGGCAATGTACGCCACCATCAGAAATCAAGCCTAGAATATGTAGCGTTTTGCTATTGTTTTTAGCTTGTAAAATGGCAGCAGCAAATACAGGGTTTTGACCAATGGAGCCATCCGCAACGTCACAATCAATGCGGCTGATGTCTTGTTGCAGCACGCGCCCTGCGCCAATATTTAGATGGCCTACTTCAGAGTTACCAAATTGACCCTTAGGCAGGCCAACGTATTCTTCTGATGCGTTAATTGTGGTCCACGGGTAAGTGGCAAATAAACGATCTAAATGAGGCTTTTTGGCGGCGGCAATGGCGTTATCCGTTGTCTCTTCACGGTAACCGAAGCCGTCTAGAATAAGTAACAACACAGGTTTGACGTTTTGGCTCATATTAGAATTTATCCCTATGATGTTTGCTTACGCAGGTTTGTTAAGCAAACAATTTTTAAATATCACTAGTATTCTAACCCATTGCATAATAGCCTCTATGACGTTTGGCAATATTTCTACCCTAATCAGCAATATATAATTAGAATATCCCCCTAAACCTTTTATTCTTAGATAGTGATTATGGCCAATTCCATTGAGCATATGGACGACACCCACATTGATCAGGCTTCGCGTGCAATGAAAGCGATGTCGCACCCGCTACGCTTAAAAATTCTCTGTGTTTTAGGGGATAAAGAAGTCAGCGTGCAAGATATTGTGGAGCAAGTGGGCACCACACAATCGAATATTTCCCAGCATCTGGCTTTGATGCGGGAAAAAGGTGTGTTGCGTACACGCAAAGATGCTAATCGGGTTTTTTACCGTGTTGGTGATTTGCGTACTCTTGAAGTGATTGTGATGCTTCGAAATGTATTTTGCGGCTTTTAGCCGTTTACATCGCGTACAAGGTACGCGATGTTGCACCTATATAAATTACAATTATTTACTTAATTCTTTTAAGTAGCCCTCTAGCTTTTCCTTTTTGATCCGTCCTAATTCAATTGCGATGCGCTCTCCTTTTGCATTGTAAATTGCGGTAAAGGGCAATCCGCCGAGTTGATTACCTTCTTTTCGCATCAGCTCCATTGCATTGGCGTCACCAATTAATATTGGATAATTAATTCCATATTGCTTGGAAAAGGCACTGACGTCTTTTACATCATCAATGGCAATGCCAACAAATTGCACTTTTCCGGCATATTTTTTTTGTAAGGCAATAAACTCTGGAATCTCTTCACGGCATGGGCTGCACCACGTTGCCCAATAGTTCATGATGATGGCTTTGCCTTTCCATTGTGAAAAAGATTGAGATTTGTTCTGTAAATCAGGGAGTTGGGCTGAGAATATCCCATCAGCCTGCGCTAAAATACTGATAAAACTAAATGCAATCAGCCAGTATTTCATTGTGCTTCCTCTTTAATGCGTTTTAATGTGGCTTTAAATGCTGCTGGGTTTTGGTAGCCAATAACACGCTCATTTAAAAACAGCCCATGATTGCCGGTAAATAAAATAGCAGGTGGGCCAAACAGTTTAAAGCGTTTTAAGAGTGCTTGGTCTGATGCATTATTTTGAGTCACATCGGCACGTAGTAATACCATACTAGATAGCGTGGCTTGAATTTCTGGATCGCTGAGTGTATCGCGCTCAAATTCTTTGCAAGCAATACACCAATCGGCATAAAAATCTAATACAACTATTTTTCCATTGGCTTTGGCAATAGAGCGATCTAATTCTGCTACTGAGCGAATGGCCGTAAATTGCGGCCCTGTTGCTGCGCCTGTTTTCTCCCATAATGGCCGCGCCACCCATACCGCCATGGCCAGCAATAAGATCCCGAAGACTATTTTAATCCCCTGCATGGCCTTGCCCGGTAGCTTGGGTAAGACGCTGCCTCCAAAAACGCCGATGGCAAGTAAAGGCAGGCCTAGGCCAAGCGCCAGCATATATAGAGCGCTACCACCCAGCAGCAGATCCCCCGTTTGGCCTAAATAAGCCAAGGCTGCAGCCAGCGGCGGGGCGATGCAAGGCCCAACAATCAGAGCAGAAAGTGCCCCCATCGCAAATACCGAAGTAAATTGACCACCCGGTAGGCGATTGGCCCATTGATTCATTTTGCTTTGGATACCACCGGATAATTGCAGATCAAATAGCCCAAACATAGCCAGCGCCATCAAAACAAAAAACATGGAGAATATTGCAATAACAAAAGGTTGTTGTAAGGCTACAACAAGTAAGGTGCCGGTTGCGGCGGCTGCAATGCCGATTAAGGTGTAGCTCAATGCCAAACCTTGCACATAGGCAAAGGTTAGCCCCAACGCGCGCATTTTGCCCTGCTGACCGTTACCTAAAACAATGCCAGAGACAATAGGAATCAAGGGATACATGCAGGAGGTGAGTGCTAAGCCCAGCCCCGCTAAAAAGAATATGCCGAGGGTGGCTAGGAATCCGCCGCTGAAAAAAACATCGGCCCCGCTGGGGCCGATTGCTGCGGGGGGGCTGCTCTTGCCAAAAAGCTGGTCTAGTGCGTCTTTGGGCTTGTCACCTATTTTAAGTTGCTGGGTTTGCGGTGGGTAACACACGCCTACTTCAGCACAGCCTTGGAATTTAGCGTTAATGGCCGCATCTAAAGGAATAGGAACGGTAGATTTGAGCCGCACAGCGGTATCGTGCTTGTAAACTTGTACCTTGCCAAAGCTGGGGTCGTTTTTTTCTGTACCAAGCGGAAACTCAGCCGTGAGCGGTGGATTGGCCTTAAAGCTAATGCGATCCCGATAAAGGTAGTAGCCTGGCGCTACTTTAAAACGGACTTCCAATGTGTGGTCATCAATCTGTACCATGTAAGCTTGGAAGGCTTTTTCTGGGGGCAGTAAGTCATCTGCTGCGTTAGCGGAGCCGATCAGCAAGAAAAAGCAAAGTAGTCGAAATAGCGTGATCATTCGGCGGCTTCCTTTGGCCCAACAGAGTCTTGTACCCAGTTGAGATAGGCGGGTAGGCCAGCAGCGGGGCTTAGAGCGATAATTTCGGCTACATCATAAGGGTGATGCGCGGCTAACCAAGCTTCTAAAGCAGGGTAGGCGATTTGGGTCGTTTTAATCAAGAGGGGAACTTCCCTTGTGGATTCGATTCTTTCATTCCATAGGTAGGTAGATTGCACGGGGGCCAATTGGTTCACACAGGCCGCAAGGCGCGCTGCTACAACACCGCTGGCTAAACGATTTGCTACATCTTCGTTTGGGCAATTGCACAGTACGATCAAAATATTATTTGGAGTTGTCATGCCTTACCTGCTGTTATTACTATTTGTAGCCTACCCGATTGCTGAAATTATCACGATCGTTTTACTGGCAAAAGCGATCGGTACTTTTTGGGTGGTGCTGTGGTTGATTGTGGCGTTTTTTAGCGGTGGCCTGATGCTACGCCATCATAAACTGGCCGTGGGTGCCGCGCTTTTTAATGATGTGCGCTCTGGGCGCTTAAGGCTGAGCAGCTTATTTGCCGTTGCTCGTTATTATATTGCTGCGGTACTGCTGCTGTTGCCGGGCATCTTGGGCGACGTGGTGGCGCTTGTATTACTGTTGCCTTGGGGCTATTTGGTGGGCAATAAGGCCGCCGTTACGCCAGCTTCAGCAAGTGCAGATAGCGATGTCATTGATGGTGAGTACCGCCAAGTTAAACCCGATGTGGATCGCTTGAAAGGCTAATTCCTTACCAAACCTTGAGTTATAGAGAAAAAAGAGAGCACAGAGCCGTACAGAGAAAACGATGAATTTCAATGTTTTTGCTCTGTGCGGCTCTGTGCTCTTCGTGGCTTAGGAATTGGAGCTCTCACGCAGAGCTAGTCGCTTTTTACTTCAGCATAATCATGCTTACGCCTTGCAAAATAATTTGCTCTAAGCTGGGTACTAGTACATTCAGCACCAGTTGAATACCCAAAATCAGCACCAGAGGGGTGATATCCACGCCACCAATTGGTGGAATAAAGCGGTGCAGTGGGCGCAGAAACGGTGCGGTGAGCGCGGTTAAAATCGGCATCAGCGGGTTATAAGGCGCTAGCCAAGACATCAGCGCTTGGCCAATAACGGTGGCAAACAGCAGGTAAAGCGACATTTTGCAGATTTCTAATAGGGCAGCAAGGGCCAAAGAAAATAGTGAAAATGGCGCAGTAAAATCAAAGGGCCAAGGTGATAGGGCAAGCAAAGTGGCATGCATAAGCAGCGCCACTAGCCATGCCAGTACTAAGCTAGCGCTGTCTAGCCCACGAAACGGCGGCAAAATACGCCGCACCGGAATAACAGCCCAGTTGGTGAGTGATAGTACAAACTGGGTTAGCGGATGCTTAAAAGGAATCCGCGCGGCTTGTAAAAAAAACCTAGCTAAGAGCAGTAGTAGAAAAAATTCGCACAGATTGCGAATTAAAAAATTGAGCGTGTTAGTTAGCATTAGGATTCATCTCCTAATTGCTGTGAGCGCGCCGCTGCCGCTGCCGCTGCTGCAATAATGCTAGTGCGCACTTGGCTAGCCTCTAGCGTATTAATCGCTTGCTCGGTAGTGCCACCTTTGGAAGTCACTTTTTTACGCAAAGTGGCGGCATCGTCTTCACTTTGTAAGGCCAGCTTTACTGCGCCCTCAAATGTTTTATAAGCTAATTTGCGGGCCACATCAGGTGTAAAGCCTTGTGCCTGTGCAGCGGCTTGTAAGGCTTCCATAAAGTAGAAAACATAAGCTGGGCCAGAGCCAGAAATGGCGGTAATGCCATCAATTTCACTCTCACTCTCTACCCATACCATCTCACCAATCGCGGCCAGCATGCGCTCGGTTAAAGCTCGATCAGCGGGTGTGACATCACTCGTGGCATAAGCCCCAGACATGCCTGCTTGCACTAGTGCTGGGGTATTGGGCATAACTCGCACAATCCGTGGGTAAGCATCTAGCCATTTGGCCAGCGTATCGGCGCGAACGCCAGCTGCAATCGAGATCACCAAAGCACCATTGATTTGCGAGCTAAGTGATTGCGCCACGGCTTTTAATTGCTGAGGTTTTACGGCAAATAAAATCACATCGCTAGGCAAAAGAGGCTGGTCTGGGCTGCTACATTCAATGGCATAAGTACGATTAAGGTGCTCGCGCTGTTCTTTACTGGGCTCGACCACATGAATTTGATTGGCGCTAAAGCCCTGTTTAAGCATGCCACCGATCATGGCGATGGCCATATTTCCGCCACCAATAAAAGTGATTTTCATAAGTATCCTTAAGGTGAAACGAACGCATCATTCCCCTTTTTAATTTGGGGGCGTGTCGCTCGGTTTCGTAACGCGGGAGCCGAACAAGGCGGTTCCTACTCGCACTAGCGTTGAACCTTCGCTAATGGCGATTTCTAAATCGCTCGACATGCCCATTGATAAAACATCCAATGCAATATCGTGGCTCATTAGCTGGTTTTGCACGTCACGAAGTATCTTAAATTGTGAAGCTAAATGCTCCGCATCGCGGCTCGCTTCGGGTATACACATTAATCCGCGTAATTTTATACGGGGAAGTTGGCAGATTTTGCTTGCCAGCTCTAAACATTCATTAGGACTAATGCCTGATTTAGAGGCCTCACCCGATACATTAATTTGTATACAGACATTAAGATCGGGCAGATGTTCCGGTCGCTGTGCAGAAAGACGCTCAACCACCTTTAAACGATCGATGGAATGCACCCAATGCGCCAACTCTGCCACAGATCGGCTTTTATTGCTCTGTAGCGGCCCGATAAAATGCCAAACTAGTTCTTTACAGTCGCTTAAAGCTGCGTGTTTCTCTACAAGCTCTTGTACATAATTTTCGCCAAAGTTCCGCTGGCCACTTAAATAAAGTTCTCTTATATCGGAACTTGGAAATGTCTTACTAACGGCAAGCAGCACTACATCGCTGCTTTCTCTATGATTTCTTAAGCAGGCATCGGCAATGCGCTCTTGCACACCTTGCCATGCTGTAAATATCGTTGCCATAATGGGCTCTCAACTCGAAATATTGCTGGCTAGTTAAATGAGCCACTCACCATATCGGTAGATATAAGTGGTTTAAACATGGCCGTCTTAGGCTGTATGGGGCCAATATATAGCAGGCGTTTGAACATTATTACGCAAAAATTTGTTTCACTTCTACTATGTGGACAGGATTAGACAATGGAAATCTCCGAATTATTAGCTTTCACCGTGAAAAACAAGGCATCAGACTTACATCTATCATCTGGATTGCCTCCCATGATTCGCGTTGACGGGGATATTCGTCGCATTAATACGCCGGCACTGTCGCACAAAGACGTACACGATATGGTGTACGACATCATGAACGACGGCCAGCGCAAGATTTACGAAGACACCTTGGAATGCGATTTTTCTTTTGAAATACCACGTTTAGCGCGTTTTCGGGTGAATGCCTTTGTGCAAAACCGTGGGGCAAGTGCGGTATTTCGGGTGATTCCATCCGATATTAAAACGCTAGAAGAACTAGGTTGCCCGCGTATTTTCCAAGATATCGCAGAAACACCACGCGGCTTGGTGCTGGTAACTGGCCCTACGGGCTCGGGTAAATCCACCACGCTGGCGGCAATGATTAACTATATCAATGCCAATGAATATGGGCATATCTTAACCGTGGAAGACCCGATTGAGTTTGTCCATACCTCGCAAAAATGCCTGATTAACCAGCGTGAAGTTGGGCCGCATACCATGAGCTTTTCTAATGCTCTGCGCTCGGCACTGCGTGAAGATCCTGACGTAATTCTGGTGGGGGAAATGCGCGATCTAGAAACGATTCGTCTTGCACTGACTGCCGCTGAAACCGGTCACTTGGTGTTTGGTACGCTGCATACCTCTTCAGCTGCTAAAACGATTGATCGGGTGGTCGATGTGTTTCCAGCAGCAGAAAAAGAAATGGTTCGCTCTATGTTATCTGAATCATTAAGAGCGGTTATTTCGCAAACACTGTTAAAAAAGAAAGAAGGGGGCCGTGTAGCGGCGCATGAAGTCATGATTGGCGTGCCAGCGATTCGAAATTTGATTCGTGAAAATAAAATTGCTCAGATGTATTCAGCAATTCAAACGGGGCAGCAGTTTGGTATGCAGACATTAGACCAGTGTTTACAAGGCTTATTGCAGCGCAATATTATTTCTTTGCCCGAGGCACGAATGAAAGCGGCAATTCCAGACAATTTTAGAGGCTAAGCCCGTATGGAGAAAATGCCAGTAATCAGCGCTCCCCTAGTGATTTAGCTGAAGGCTGGCATTTATATCAAATAGCCTTAGGCTAGCAGCGCAATTTAAGTTTATTAGGATTATCTTAAATTTTAAGCAGTAATGAGCGTGATTAAATTTATTATTACATTCGACTGTCTACATTAAAGTTTGTTGCTTAATTGGTAGGTAAGGTATTATCGCAGCATATCAAAAGTATATTTACAAGCTGCTGTTGGTACTAGGCAATTAAAACAAGCTCATCGCGGAAAATGAATAATGGAAAAAGAACAAGCCGCAAAGTTTATGCATGACCTATTGCGGCATATGCGTGGCAAAGGGGCGTCGGATTTATTTATCACGGCTGATTTCCCTCCTGCCATGAAAATTGATGGCAAAGTGACGCCGGTTTCAAATCAAATTCTTTCTGCACAGCACAGCAAAGAATTAGCGCGGGCGATTATGAATGATCGCCAAGCAGAAGATTTTGAAGCGACTAAAGAATGCAATTTTGCGATTAGCCCTGGTCAGCTTGGGCGCTTTCGGGTCAATGCTTTTATGCAGCAAGGCCATGTAGGCATGGTGCTGCGTACGATTAATTCTGAAATTCCTTCACTGGCTGAGCTAGGCTTACCGCCAGTTTTATGCGATATCGCCATGGCCAAACGTGGCTTGGTTATTTTTGTAGGCGGCACGGGCTCGGGTAAATCCACGTCACTGGCGGCAATGATTGGGCACCGTAATGAGCATGGTTATGATCACATCATTACTATTGAAGACCCGATTGAATACGTACACGCGCATAAAAATTGCATTGTGACTCAGCGTGAAGTAGGCGTTGATACGGATTCATGGCAGGCTGCACTGAAAAATACCTTACGCCAAGCCCCAGATGTGATCTTGATCGGTGAAATTCGCGACCGTGAAACCATGGATTACGCGATTGCTTTTTCTGAAACCGGCCACCTTTGTATGGCAACCTTGCACGCCAATTCGGCCAATCAAGCACTGGATCGGATTATCAACTTCTTTCCAGAAGAGCGCCGTCAGCAGTTGTTGATGGATTTATCGCTCAATCTACGCTCCTTTGTTTCGCAGCGCCTAGTGCCACATCGCTCGGGTAAAGGGCGCGTGGCGGCGGTGGAAGTGATGCTGAATAGCCCTTTGATCTCAGAGCTGATTTTTAAGGGCGAAGTGCACGAAATCAAAGAAATTATGAAAAAATCACGTGAGTTAGGTATGCAAACCTTTGATCAGGCTTTATTTGATCATTATGAGGCCGGCAAAATTACTTACGAAGATGCCTTACGCAATGCTGATTCGGTGAATGATTTACGTCTAAGTATTAAATTACAGGGCGCAGAGGCCAAGCATACGGATGTACTTTCTGGCCTTGATCACCTCGATATTGTTTAAAGTGCCTATGCGACTTAATCGATATTTACTACTGGCTAGTGTGTTGCTCCAGCCTGCCTATGCAGCAGTCTTGGGTGACTTGCAAGTTCGCTCGGCGCTGGGTGAGCGTTTTAATGCCAGAATAAATGTCGTTGCAAATGATGGGGATGAATTAGATAGCCATTGTTTTCGGCTAGTTGCAACTCAGGATGAGAATGTAGCCCATCTACGGGCGCATTTATCTTTTGAAGCCAATGAAACGGGTGGCCAATTAGTATTGCGAGGGGATGAGCCCTTGCAAGAGCCCTTGGTCAATTTTTCGATTCGGCTACGGTGCGCAAGTGAAAAAAGCGCCGTTTTTCAACGTGATTACAATGTCTTGCTCGATCCACGCGAGTATAAGTCTAAGCGCAGCATAGAAGTAGCGGTGGCTTTGCCCACTATTCGTAGGCAGCTACCTGCTTTTGCAGGAGTATGGCAAAGTCAGGAAGGGGATTCCGTAGAGCGCATTGCGCGGGCTTATTTCCCTCAAGATCGCGCAAAAAAAGCCCGCATGGTGGATGAGATTTACCGGCTGAATCCAGATCTTGCCCAAAATACCAATGCTAGATTGCCTATCAATACCAATATCAAACTACCTGATCGTAATAGCGTATTGGCCAATGTGGCCGTTAGCCCTGAGGTGGCCCCTGCAAAAACGAGCCCTCCGCTCGCCTTAGCCCCACAGCTTGCTAGAGATTCATTACAAATTGCTGTTCCGCCTGCACTGCTTGCAAGCAGCGCAGGCTTTCATCTGCGTATGTCTGACTCTATTCTTGGGGCTGCTCGTAAATCTCAACTCAGCCCAGAAGAGAGCTTGCTTGCGCGTGAGCGTTTGCAGATTCTAGAGGCCGATGATCAAACGGCGCAGCTACTGCAATATAAATATCAAATCACTCAGCTTGAAAAGCAACTGGCCTCCTTACAAGATGGGCATGCTTCAGCTTCAGACGTTGGTGTGGAAGCTTTGTCTCACCAAGAGGAGCGCAGCTGGCCTAGCCCATGGTGGCTGCTACTCTTGCTACTGCCGGTAATGTGGTGGCGTTTCCCGCGTCGCCAAATGAATAACGATTTAGATGCGTTTCCGCTTGGGCAAAGTACTTTTGCATCCATCGCTACGCCTGTAGCGATGTCTGATCGATTAAGAGAGGTCGTGCCTAGCCGTAATCAGGTGATGGGTATGGTCAATAATTTTTCTCAGGCGGCTTCTGATTGGAGCCGCGATGATATGGATGTGGTGCAGCCTAAAAATGTCTCGGAAGAAGCGCAGATGTTGCTGGATCACGGCCTGATTACTCAGGCAATTAATTTATTGATCAGTGAAGTTGAGCAATACCCGAGCTCACTGGCGCTATGGATGAAGCTGTTTGATATTTACGTTAGCCAAGGGATGCGGCAAGATTTTCAAAACCGAGCGGTTGGTTTTAGGTTGCAGTTTTCTAGTGATAGCCTGTGGCAGCAGGTGCAAAGCTTAGGGCGTAGTATTGATGAAGATAATCCGCTTTATCTTTCTTTAGACGAAAAATTAAATCTACCTTTGGTATTGGATAAAGAAGCGGCACAAAATCGTGAGACGAGTGCTATCGAGCTGAGTGAGTTACCGCGTGATACCGCTTTAGCGTTTGCAACGGGCCCTTGGGATAATGAGCTAGACCAGCAATTTACATTGGATACTTTAGACATCCCCGCGCTAAAGGAAATTACCTTTCCAGTAGAATTGCCACGGATCAATTTGGATGACTTCTTAAGTAGCGATCCCGCCTTGCAAACGGTGATTGGGCATTTAGAGCTGGAGAATATTCAGGCTGCTTGTAATGAGCTAGAGCAGCTGCTTTATCGAGGAACGATGGAGCAGCGCCAACTTGCCGTGAAGTGGCTGGATATTTTGATTCCTCTACAAATGTAATGGCCTTGGCGAGGGTATTCATACTGACCTGATGATGTTTCTTGCTCAGCCTATGTAAATAGATTTTTTAGACCCGTACTCTATTTTTGTAGGACGGGTGCAACCCAATCCTATCAACTTAGGCACACCATGTAGGGTGGGCAAGGCGGTTTATCTTGCCCACGCGGATACGCGGCGTGGGCAAAGAACGCGCCTACCCTACGATGTTTTAAATGCTTGCAATAGTGCAATCCAAGCTGAAGCCTGTGTAACAATTAAAACATTCCCCTTGAGTTGATAGGATTGGGGTTGCAGGCCCATATGCGCTAAAAAAGTGATATAGAACCTTAATACCCTAATTTTTTTGCTTAACGCGAGCAAACCAATTTATTGGCGTTGAATGCCGTCATTGACGCGGCAAGAGCGAGCAAGGGCGTGGTTTTGCTGAGGTGCCCGCTTTTATGCAACATAGCCATGATGTAAAGATTGCCTCATTCATTGATAGGTGGTTAAAACATCTAATACAGCTACCATCAAGATGTCATTGAGAAAAGCTATCATCAAGATGAACTTTGTTGATTGGACAAAGTCGAATGTATTAGCCCAAAATACCTGTGGTTATTTTTTAGTCTTAAATAAAGGAGCATCAACATGGCCGTACTCGTTGGTAAAAGCGCACCAGATTTCACAGCAGCAGCCGTTTTAGGTAATGGCGAGATCGTAGATAGCTACAACTTTAAGGCAGCCACTGCCGGCAAATACGCCGTGGTGTTCTTCTATCCTCTAGATTTCACTTTTGTTTGCCCATCTGAGCTGATTGCATTTGATCACCGTCTGGAAGAATTCAAAGCCCGTAATGTTGAAGTGATTGGCGTGTCGATCGACAGCCAGTTTACTCATGCTGCATGGCGCAATACCCCAGTAGAAAAAGGCGGCATTGGCCAAGTTGGCTACACCTTGGTTGCGGATACTAAGCATTTAATCTGCCAGGCTTACGATGTTGAGCTGGCAGCAGAAGGCGTTGCACTGCGCGGCTCTTTCCTGATTGATAAAAATGGCGTTGTACAGCACCAAGTTGTGAACAACTTGCCACTGGGCCGTGATATCAGCGAAATGCTGCGTGTAGTTGATGCGCTGCAATTTACTGAAGAGCACGGTGAAGTTTGCCCAGCAGGCTGGAACAAAGGTAAAGCAGGTATGAAGGCTGATGCTGCTGGCGTTGCTGATTACTTAGCTAAGAATGCTAAAGATCTATAAGCGTATCGCTGACTAGATTAAGTAGATAAAAAAGCCCATTAGCAGCTTGCTAATGGGCTTTTTACTGGGTGAAAGCTTTAATTACTGATTTGATGTAATGACTTCTAAGCGTTGAGCCACATCGCGTACCGAGCTTGCTTGTTGCTCGGATGCATTCGAGATTTCGCTAATTAAATTACGCATCGCACCTACGTCTTGCACGATGCGTGCTAAGGCTTTCTCGGCGCTAACGGCTTTTTCTTCGCCAGCGGTCACGTCTTTTTCGCCTGAATTCATGGTGCCAACAGCACGTTCAATTTCGATTTGAATTGAGTGGATCAGCTCACCAATTTCTGCAGTGGCTTTGGCGGTGCGCTCGGATAATTTACGCACCTCATCGGCCACTACCGCAAAGCCACGACCGGTGTCCCCCGCGCGGGCGGCTTCAATGGCGGCATTGAGCGCTAGCAGATTGGTTTGGTCGGCAATATCTTTGATCACACCCACAATCACGCCAATTTTATCGGATTGGGTATTAAGCTGACCGATAACGCCGGCGGTGGTGCGCACTAATACCGCTACATCGCGCATCCCCTGCACTGCACCTTCCACTACGACTTGGCCTTCATTGGCGCTGCTAAAAGCACTATTGCCACGATTACTGGCCTCGCTGGTGGTGTGGGCTACTTCGTCGATACTGGTGCTGACTTGCTCCATCGTGGAGGCAATATAAGACACCTGTTCATGCAGTTGGCTGGCTTTGCTGGCTACGTCTTGTTGTAAATTTTCATGCTTAAGCTTGCTGGTGATATCTTCCCAGCAGGCAAGGTAGCATTTTACCTTGCTAGAATCTGTGGCATCCCAAATGGGGAAAGCTTTGGTGCGTAAGGTGATGCTGCCTAGTGGAATATCGGCCACATGGGTGGCATTACGCGCGCCTGTACCTAGTTTTTCTAAGATGCGGCGTACACGATCAGGGTCATGGTGAAAACGATGGATAGAGCCACCTTGTGCTGCCGTAGGGTCTGCACCGCGTAAAACTTGGGTCATTTCTTGGCGATATTGCTCAAAGACATTTTTTGCGGTTTGGTTGACATAAAAAACATTGTTTTCATGGCTGGTATCACAGAGCAGGACCATATTGTCTACATGATCTAGTACTGCGCGCATCGTATCTAGTTGAGCATCGGCGGTATTCTTTGATTCTGTCTTTTGAGTAAAGCCAAACATAAGGTGATCCCCTAGAAAACAGGATTAAAAGCAAAGTGACTGTCCTCTTTATAGAATGGCTAGGTTTAAAATCAATCCATTATTATTGAAATAAGCTTCTGTTTTTATAAATAAAATGAGGGCCTTATTGCAAAGTAAAAACCTGCAATAAGGCCCCTTCATAAGTACCGACAGAGTAAAAAGGATGAATGACTAATCGTTAGTTACTTGATGTTTAATTGGCAGGATTAGGGCTTTGTTTGTGAATGGCCTCTATGGCGGCATCTAGCTCTGGGGTAATCAATACATCTAAGCTAGCTATGTTTTCTTTTAACTGGGCCATGGTGGTGGCGCCAATAATATTACTAGCAACGTACCAACGGCTGCTTACCCACGCTAAGGCCATTTGGGCAGGGGATAAGCCATGCTCTCTGGCGAGCTGTACATAGGCTGCAATAGCAGGGGGAACGGCAGGTTTTAAATAGCGTGCACCAAAATTGCTATAGCGCGTCATTCGGCCTGCAGCGTGTGGGTTATCTAAGTATTTGCCAGACAATAAGCCAAAGGCCAAGGGGCTATATGCAAGCAGGCCGACGTTTTCTCGATGGCAGGTTTCAACCAGCCCATTTTCAAAATTACGATTAATTAAATTAAATACATTTTGAATTGAGGCAATACGTGGCAGCGATTGCGCTTTAGCCACGCGGTTGGCTTCCATTACGCCCCAAGGGGTTTCATTGGATAGGCCGATATGGCGAACCTTACCCGCTATGACTAGCTCATTTAAGGCGGCTAATTGCTCTGCAAAATCAGGGGTGTGATCTGGCTCTTGGCTAGGGTCGTAATAGCTTTGGCCAAACATCGGTACATGGCGGGCGGGCCAGTGTAGCTGGTATAGGTCTAGATAATCGGTGCGCAGGCGCTTGAGGCTGGCATTGCATGCGCTAATAATCTGTTCTCGATTAAGCTTAGGCCCGCCGCGTATCCAATCCATGCCACGGTTTGGGCCAGAAATCTTGCTCGCCAAAATAATCTTATCGCGGCTTTGTTTGGCTAGCCACGTGCCTACATAACTTTCGGTTAGCCCTTGAGTTTCTGCTTTGCCTGGCACGGGATACATCTCGGCCGTATCAATAAAATTAATGCCTGCTGCTTGTGCGTAGTCGAGCTGCTCATGCGCTTCGGCCTCGCTGTTTTGCTCACCAAAGGTCATGGTGCCAAGGCATAGGGTGGAGATATTTAAATCAGTACCGGCTAAGAGGCGGTATTTCATCGGGCTAATCCTTTACAAGCAGGGGGATGCAAAGACGCGGTGTTCACAAAACTATCTATATAGCGAGTAGAGGCGTTGCTTGCTGCGCCTTGAACAGGGCACGGCAAGCAGCGCCCCTACATGGCTATCGTGATCGCGGTACGAATGAGTGGTTTTTGTGGATGAAATAATCAATTATTTAGCAGGGCTAACTCGATAGCCTTGTTGGCGCAGGCTTTGGATTAGCCCCGTTTTACCTGGTAGGTGGAGTGCGCCTACGGCAATAAACGCGTTACCGTCTTTTAGCTTATCCGCTAGGCGCTCTGCCATTCGTGGGTTGCGCGCTTCCAGTAATTGAAAGCGCCATTGGCTATACCAAGCTTGATCGGCCATTTTGATATCGTCTTGCTCAGCAAAAGCCGCAAGGCCGTTGATATCTTGCTTAAGATACAGATCTAAAATCTGTTGATAGCTTTGCTGCATAGCCGCTTGCTGATCCAGTACGGTGTAAAGCAGCTCTATTTGCTTTGCTTCTGGAATATTTTCAAACAGGCTGAGTTGCTCATCCAGTGTTTCTAAGCCGGTATATTCTTTTTGCCCTTCGATCGCCATTTTGGCAAACAGCAGATCAAGCGGCATTTGCCCAGATTGTCTAACTGGGGTCATGAGCAGCATGGCTGCGCCCCAAGGTTTAAGTTTGGCTGTAGCCACTTCTGGGTAACCCCGTGCTTCGAGTGCGGGTAAGAGTTTTTGGAAGTGTTCTGCGTCTATTTTTTGTGCTAAAGAAGGCTCTGGCGTCAGCATGCGCTTGCCCATTTCCATCATCATGCCAAAATCTAGGCGAATTTCAGTAACAACATGCTTGGCGTCGCTAAAGGCAGCTTCGGTTTTGGGGCTAAGTTGAGTAACGCGGGGATCGCCAACGTGGGCGGTGCCGTACAGCCAAGAATTAGGCGTGCCTTTTTTTTCTATTTTCCATAGCAAGCTATTGCTGTTTTCTACTTTTGCACTTGCGTTGGCTTTATTGGTAGCGGCGCTAACAGGGGGGGCGAGGAGGGTGGTGGCGACAGCGACGGCAACAATCAGGGGGCGAAATCGAGCAAGCATCCAAGTCTCCAACAGTTTTTATATTTGGAGGTGCAGTATAAAGCGAACTGGATGTTTTCTAAAACAAGGACGTAGCAATTATTCTAAACCAATTAATGTTTTAACCGCATCAACATATTGATCGGCTTGTTGTTTGGCTTTATGTGATTGACGTAATGCCATATTCCAGCGTGCAATCGTTTGTTTGTAATTATCAATATTGCAGGCTTGTATCTCTGTAATTAATGAATTAGCCATGAGTCCTAAAAATTGTTTAGCACTTTCTGCCATCAGGTTTTTGGCCTGCTCAAGTAAGAGGGGGTCAATCACGGAAGGGCTAAGGGCTTGGGGGACAATGCTCTGCTCAAGCGATTTTTCTGCAATTGCCGTTTCGATATTGCGCTCGATAATGCGGATATCTTGAATAAACCCAGCTTGTGCTAATTCTGTGAGGCTGGGATGAATATCTAATCCAATTAATAATGCGGTTAAGGTGCTGCTGGATTTTGCCCCATCAATCAGGATCAGCAAACGGCGCATGCGCGCCGAAAGGCCAAAACTGCGCTCGGCAATTTCTTGTTGCCCTTTGGCAGTTTTCGCATAAATCGTATCGATCAATTGGATAGAAACACTCATGGATCACCCCAGCAAGTCATATAAGAGCGGAGCTTAACAGCTTGATATTACAGAAATTAGAAACGGCTTATTTATAATGCATATTGTTGGTGTGTTGCCCATATCAAGAAAATGGCTGATCTAAAAACTAAGGGGCGCTGCCTGCAGCGCCCCTTAGGGAAACACTAATTTATTCAGTTTTGTTATTCTTGTGCTGGCGAGAATCCAGTATTTACGCTGGATTCTCGATAAAAACATTCAAGGACGACAATTTAATCAGCGTTTCTTTAGTTGCTTGTAAAATTACTGGAAATTTACCGTTTTTATAGCTTAAACCGACCCACAATCGTTTGTAAATTAGCCGCAAGGCTAGATAAATCACTGAGGGTGGCGCGTGTGTTTTTTAGTGCAATATCGGTTTCAGTAACCTGATGATTAATCTTTTCGGCGACTTGGGCGATTTGCTCGGTGGCCATCGATTGCTCTCGGGTGGCGCTGGAGATTTCAATGATTTTGCCAGATACCGATTGCATTTCAACTTGCATCGCACCAATGCGCTCGGCAATGATTTGCGATAGCGCTTGATTGCCGCAAACCATATCTTTGGTGGCTTGCATTTTACCAACGGCATGATTGGTTTTATCGCTGATAGAGCCAAGCATCTGCTCGATCTCTTCGGTAGCCCTTGCGGTGCGCTCTGCTAGTTTTCGGACTTCATCGGCAACTACGGCAAAGCCTCGGCCTGTTTCGCCAGCTCGAGCCGCTTCAATGGCCGCGTTCAGCGCTAGCAGATTGGTTTGGCCAGCAATGTCCTTGATGGTGACGGTGATGAGGCTAATTTGCTGTGATTGGGAAGATAGATCTTGCATCGTGGTGCTGAGCTCTCCCACGGTATTGGCCATTTTATCCGTGTCGTCACGCATGGTTTTAACCGCATCGGCGCTGGCAGTAGCGCCTTTATCAGCTTCGCGCACGGTGCTTTCTACTTGCTGGGTGCTGTCGGCAATATGAGCAATGCTGACGGTAACTTCCTCAATATTGGCAGCAGAGGCAGCGGCCATATCCGCTTGTTTATGTGATTCGTGGGATAATTTTTGCGCCATCTGCTCGATATCGGCCACACCACCGCTCAAGCGGCCAGCTTGATCTCGAACCTGATTAATCATCTTATGTAAGTCGCCCATAAACTGATTAAACGCGATTGCGATATGGGATGTTTCATCTCGGCTGCTGCTATCTAAGCGCACAGTAAGATCTGCATGGCCACTATTTAAGTTTTGCATGGCCAATCTTAAGCGATTAAGTGGGCGGATAACTAAGTTAGCCAGCCATAGTGAGGCAAGTGTAGAAAGCAAGATAGCGAGCGCGCCTAAGATAACTGATTTGAGCAAAATACTATCTAAGGTTTCTTTTACTGAGGATAAATTCGCATCGGCCGCAGCAATAATTGTTTCGCCCTTGCTATTCGTAAATGGCAAAAAGAGGGTACGAAAGCTGCCAAACTTGCTGTCGTATTCGTCAAAAGTACGCTGCTTGGTGCTTACGGCAATTTGTAATTGCTTGCTGGTGGAATCCGATGCGGTGAGGTAAACCTCTGCGTTGGGTTTGCTTTCTTCTTCTGGGGAGAGGGAAGAGAGTACGTAATAAATTTTACCTTCGCGCTGGATATAGCCATAAATAAACGGCAGACCTAGCTCTTTGCTATAGCGTGTAAGGCGCTCTGAGAGCACACGCATTTGCGGCAGATCGGCTTGCTCGCGAGGTTTTAGCTCGGTATGAAATCCTTCGCCTAATACATAGCGGTAGCCGGTGGCTGCGGCGGTAAGCTGGCTGTCAATGGCTTGCAGTGCATGGCTGCGTGCTTGTTGATAGCTAAAGTAGGTAAATAGAGCAACGGTGAGCGTCGTTAATAAAATCATGACGGCCTGAATTTTGCTTTTGAGTGTGTAAAGCATCTGCAATACCTCTGTCAATCTGGTTTATTATGATTTTCTAATGTGGCGGATGTTATTACAAATGAATTAAACAGGTTAAAGAATCTAAGAGTCGATGAGACAGGCGGTCATGATTTTCATGAGGTGCAACCACAAAGGTGCAACCCTAGGGATAGCCCTGATTTGTTAGGTGCAACTCTGTCTTAATATGCGAGCTTGATAAAATAACCACAGCATAGACATGGCCAGCACAACACTAGGAATTAAAGTAGACGATGCCTTGCGCGCACGGATTAAAACCGCTGCTCAGCAAATGGATAGAACGCCGCATTGGTTGATTAAGCAATCCATTTTTGCCTATTTGCAGCAGGTTGAGCAGGGCGTTCGTCCGCTGGAGCTGGCGCAAGATGGCGAAGCACTGTCTCTTCCTGATGATAGTGAAGGGATTGAAAGTAATCTACCTTTCCTAGAGCTGGCACAAAGTATTGCGGTGCAAAGTGTTTTGCGTTCAGCCATTACCTCGGCCTACCGCCGCCCAGAGGCAGAATGTCTGCCGGTATTGCTTGAGCAAGCCAAAATGCCGAATGCGCCAATGGCAGAGCAAACCCAAGCACTTGCGCATAAATTGGTGGCGGCGCTGCGCGCTAAGCGCACCGGTGGCGGTGTTGAAGGCTTAATCCACGAATTCTCTTTATCTAGCCAAGAAGGCGTGGCACTGATGTGCTTGGCTGAAGCGCTGCTGCGGATTCCTGACCGTGCTACTCGGGATGTGTTGATCCGCGATAAAGTCAGTAAGGGCGATTGGCATGCTCACCTTGGCCAATCGCCATCCTTATTTGTAAACGCCGCCAGTTGGGGCCTGATGCTGACTGGTAAATTGGTGGCGACCAATAGCGAGGCGGGCTTGTCGGCGGCGCTCACTCGCATGATTGGTAAGGGCGGTGAGCCACTGATCCGCAAGGGCGTCGATATGGCGATGCGCTTGATGGGCGAGCAGTTTGTGACGGGCGAAACCATTGCCGAGGCATTGGCCAATAGCCGTAAATTTGAAGCGCGTGGCTTTAGATATTCTTACGATATGCTGGGCGAAGCCGCCACCACGGCAGAAGATGCTAAGCGCTATTACGCCGCCTATGAGCAAGCGATTCATGCCATTGGTAAGGCATCCGCTGGTCGTGGTATTTACGAAGGTCCAGGTATTTCGATCAAGTTATCAGCCCTGCACCCACGTTATTCTCGCGCGCAGCAAGACCGCGTAACCGCTGAGCTCTTGCCTAGCGTGATCGCCTTGGCGCGTTTGGCCCGCCGTTACGATATTGGCTTAAATATTGATGCCGAAGAGGCCGATCGCCTAGAAATCTCCCTCGATCTACTCGAAGCCATGTGCTTTGATGAGGAGCTTGCTGGCTGGAATGGGATTGGCTTTGTGATTCAGGCCTATCAAAAACGCGCCCCACATGTCATTGATTATGTGATCGATTTGGCGCGTCGCAGCGGCCATCGCCTGATGATTCGCTTAGTGAAGGGCGCGTATTGGGATAGCGAAATCAAGCGTGCGCAAGTCGATGGCCTAGAAGATTATCCGGTGTATACCCGTAAGGTTTATACCGATGTATCTTACCTAGCCTGCGCTAAAAAACTATTGGCCACGCCAGACGCGGTGTACCCACAGTTTGCTACCCACAATGCCCAAACACTCTCGGCGATTTACCATCTGGCTGGGCAAAATTATTATCCAGGCCAGTATGAGTTCCAATGCCTGCACGGCATGGGCGAGCCTTTGTATGAAGAAGTCACCGCGCGTGAAAAACTAGGCCGTCCTTGCCGCGTGTACGCGCCGGTAGGCAGCCATGAAACGCTCTTGGCTTATTTGGTACGCCGTCTCTTAGAAAACGGTGCTAACAGCTCTTTTGTAAACCGCATCGCCGATGAAAACGTGGCAATTGAAGAGCTGATTGTGGATCCTATCGTACAAGCTCTAGCGGTGATACCCGCCTTTGCCCCACACGATAAAATCCCCTTACCAAGGTTTTTATTTGGCTTAAATCGACTCAATTCGAGTGGCCTAGATTTATCTAATGAGCATAGATTAGCGTCGCTTTCTGCTGCGCTGCTGGCGGGGGCTAATACCGAATGGCTAGCCCTGCCTATGCTTGGGATGACGGCTGAGCCGGCTGCAACACGTAAGCAGGCGGTTAAAAATCCTGCGGATCATCAAGATATTGTTGGCCATGTGATTGAAGCGGATGTGGCCGATGTGGCGACCGCTTTTATGCACGCCGCCAATATTGGCCCCATTTGGCAAGCCACCTCAGTGAGCGAGCGCGCTGCTTGCCTCAACCGTGCGGCGCAATTGTTGGAATCAGGAATGCAGCCGCTGTTGGGGCTGATTGTGCGCGAAGCGGGTAAATCTCTGCCTAATGCGATCGCCGAAGTGCGTGAAGCAGTGGATTTCTTGCGCTATTACGCGCAGCAAATCGAGCAAGATTTTGCTAACGATTCGCACCGTCCGCTTGGCCCTATCGTATGTATCAGCCCGTGGAATTTCCCGCTGGCGATCTTCATTGGCCAAGTGGCCGCCGCTTTAGCCGCAGGCAATCCTGTACTGGCTAAGCCTGCCGAGCAAACGCCATTGATTGCCGCCGAAGCCGTGCGTATTTTACGTGCCGCAGGTGTGCCAGCGGGGGCGGTGCAACTGCTGCCAGGGCGTGGTGAAACCGTTGGTAGCGCCTTGATTAGCGACGCGCGTTGTAGCGGGGTGATGTTTACCGGCTCCACCCAAGTTGCACGTTTAATTGCCAGTAATTTAGCGCAGCGTTTAGATAAAGATGGCCGTACTATTCCGCTGATTGCGGAAACCGGCGGGCAGAATTGCATGATCGTCGATTCATCGGCGCTGGCAGAGCAGGTGGTGGGGGACGTACTGATGTCAGCCTTTGATTCGGCTGGCCAACGCTGCTCGGCACTGCGCGTATTGTGCCTGCAAGAAGAAGCTGCTGATCATATCTTGCATATGCTTAAAGGCGCGATGCAAGAGCTGCATATGGGTAATCCAGATTCGCTCAGCGTGGATGTCGGCCCTGTGATTGATGCTGAAGCCCAGCAAAATATTGCTGCGCATATTGCCGCATTTGAGGCGCGTGGTGCCAAAGTGCTGGCGCTGCCCTTACCAGCAGCTTGTCAGCAAGGCACGTTTATCGCGCCAACACTGATTGAAATCAACAGCCTTACTGAGCTGAAGCAAGAAGTGTTTGGCCCAGTGCTACATGTGATTCGTTATCGTCGCGAAGCATTGGATCAATTGATTGACGATATCAATGGCACAGGTTTTGGGCTGACCTTTGGCGTGCACACACGCATCGACGAAACCATTGCTCATGTGGTTGGCAAGGTGCAAGCAGGTAACGTCTATGTAAACCGTAATGTGATTGGTGCCGTAGTTGGAGTACAACCTTTTGGTGGCGAAGGTTTGTCAGGCACGGGGCCTAAGGCGGGTGGGCCGCTGTATCTGCCACGTTTATTATCACGCCGCCCAGCACAAACTTTGTCTGGCGATCAGGCTGCCTTAGCCCCATTACTGGCTTATCACGATCACTTGCAAGGGAGCCAGCAAACCGAAGCCGCTGCGCGTTGCAGCCGTTATTTAGCGGGATCTGGCCTAGGTGCCAATCTTGATTTGCCAGGCCCAACGGGTGAGCGCAATCGCTATCTGCTGCATCCGCGTGGCCCCGTGCTTTGTATTGCCGCCAGCGAGCAAGGCGCGATTGCGCAATTTGCCGCAGCATTGGCCAGTGGTAATCAAGCGGTCTTTATTGCCCACCCCGTAGCGCAAGCGCTGCAAGATTCCTTGCCGAACACCCTTAAAAGCCGCTTATCTCTTAAATCTACTCTTGAAGAGGCTAGAAATATTGGGGCAGTATTGTTTGAGGGGGATAGCGATGCATTAGCCAAGATCAACTGTCAAATCACCGAGTTGGCAGGCCCAATCTTGCAAGTGCAAGGTCTATCCAGTGCGGCTTTGGCTGCGGGCGAAGATTTCGATTTAGCCCGCCTCTTGGCAGAGCGCTCTATCAGCGTCAATACCGCAGCAGCAGGCGGTAATGCTAGCTTGATGAGTATTAGCTAAGCACTAAAACCCAACTCTTGAACTACGGAGGACAAAGAGAGCACTGAGTTACACGGAGAAAACCTTGTGAGTAATGATATGTTTTGCAGCACATCACTATTTCTTTGTTTTCCTTCGTGGGCCTCTGTGTCCTCCTTTTGCTCCGTGGCTCAAGGCCTAGGTTTTTTTGATGGATTTTACTGTGTAACTTCTTTAGTAAGCTTTCCCCCAATCGGTGCATAATAAGCCTGTCTGCATTGTTTAGCTGGTGGTTTATGACTTTCCTTCTTTCCCTGCTCGAAACCCGCATTCTTGGTGCGTTGATTGAAAAGCAGATTACTGTTCCTGATACTTACCCCCTCTCGCTTAACTCCCTTGTTTCAGCTTGTAATCAAAAATCTAACCGTGATCCTGTCATGGAGGTGAATGACACCGAGGTGGATGAGGCGCTGGTTCGTTTAAAAGAATTGAAACTGGTGGATGGCTACCATCCCGGCGGGCGGATTGCGCGTTATTCGCAGCATTTTGCCGCTGTGCTACAAATTCCGTCGCAATCGGTGGCAATTTTAGCCGCGCTCATGTTGCGTGGCCCGCAAACGGCAGGTGAGCTGCGTTTAGCCTGCGAGCGTTTACACAAATTCTCAGATATTTCGGCGGTAGAAGGCTTTTTAGAAGAGCTGGCGGAGCGAAGCGCGGGCGGTTTAGTCGTGAAGCTGCCACGCGCACCAAGTGCAAGGGAATGCCGCTGGGCGCACTTGCTATCGGGTGAGCCAGTGATGAATGAGTTGCAGTCCCATACTAAGGGCGTTGTAGATTCGGCATTACAGCTTAAGGTGGATGCTTTAGAGGCTGAGCTGTTGGAATTAAAACAAAAAGTGGCACAGATCTGTGCGGAGCTAGGAATCGAGTAAATTGCTGCATTGCGGTGGCCGTTTGGCTGCCGCATTAAAGTCGCCATCGTTTGGGCCGATGATCTGGGTATACGGTATGCAAACTTTCCACTTGTTGGCACGATGCTTGCATAACCTTTTGATAACACTTGATTATCAGGATGTCTATCATGAGCACTTTTGTTATTCACCCTATCTGGCCAGTAAGCGAACCTGAAGCGATGGAATACGGCTTGTTTCGCGTCACCCACCATGGCGAGCAAGAATTGCTGCGCAGCGCCTGCCTAGAAAGCCTGACCGACGCCCATCATAAAATGCAGCATCTAGCACATCATCAAGATAGCCATAGCAGCAAGCCGTGAGGCTTAGCTTTACATTTCCTTGGATGGTCTGTGCAGGGTAAGATGCGGGCTTATTTCAACTTCGTGAACCGCCATGGCCCTCAAGGCAACTATTTTTAAGTCTGATTTGCAAATTGCCGATATGGATCGACATTACTACGCAACGCATCCGTTAGTGATTGCACGCCATCCTTCTGAAAATGATGAACGTATGATGGTGCGCTTATTAGCATTCGCCCTGAATGCCAGCGAATCGCTCGCTTTTACTAAAGGCTTGAGCGATACCGATGAGCCAGATATTTGGGATAAAGATTTAACCGGCGCGATTCAATTGTGGATTGAATTAGGCCAGCCCGATGAAAAGCGCATTCGCCAAGCGTGTGGGCGCGCCGAAAAAGTGGCGGTGTTTACCTATAGTGGCAATAGCGCCGATGTTTGGTGGAAAGGCATTGCCAGTAAACTAGAGCGTTTAGATAATCTGCAAGTGATTAATGTACCAATAGAAATGACTCACACATTAGCCGCACTGGCTAATCGCAATATGCAATTGCAATGCACGATTCAAGATGGACAAGTATGGTTGGCAGATAACAGCCAATCTATCGAAGCGCATTTTGCGGTTTTAAAAGCATATAAATAATGTAGGGTGGGCAAGTTTTTATGCCCACGTGCAATGTAATAGAGAGTCATCTATTTATGGATTTAAACCAATTAATGCTCGATGTTCGCCAATTTGCTAAAGATCGCGATTGGGAGCGTTATCACACGCCTAAGAATTTATGCATGGCAATGTCGGTAGAAATGGCCGAATTACTTGAGCATTTTCAATGGGATACCGCGGCAGAATCCCAGCAATTAAGCCGTGAGAAGCGCATCGCCGTAGAGCAAGAAATGGCCGATGTACTGCTATATATGATTAGGCTAAGTGATGTGCTAAATGTAGATTTAGAAACCGCCATTCGTGAAAAAATGCTGCTTAATGCCATTAAATATCCGCCCTTATCAAAATGACTCTTCCAACTCATCAACAAATCATTCAAGAGACTGAGCGCTGGCTAACGACCGCCGTGATTGGTCTTAATCTTTGCCCCTTTGCTAAAGCGGTGCACGTTAAAAAGCAAATTCGCTATGTGCTGAGTGAGGCACGCAATATTGATGTTTTGATTGAAATATTGATTACCGAGCTAGAAACTTTAGCTGCTGCAGATCCTGCTGAAATTGAAACTACGCTGCTCATCCATCCCTATGTTTTGGGCAATTTCTTAGCCTATAACGATTTTCTAGAAATTGCTGATTCTTTACTGGAAGAGCTGAATCTAGAAGGGGTTTTGCAAATTGCCAGTTTTCACCCGCAGTATCAGTTTGAGGGCAGCGCCCCAGATGATATTGATAACTACACCAATCGCAGCCCCTATCCCACTTTGCATTTAATCCGCGAAGAGAGCATTGCTAAGGTAGAGGCTGATGCCGATGTGATTGTAGAGCGCAATATTGCCAATTTGCGTGCTATGGGCTTAGCGGGTTGGAAAAAACTGTGGGAATAATTCCGGTGGTTTGATCAAATAAGAAGTGGGCAGCATTTACATATTAAAAAATGAACTTTAGCTCTGTATTCTTTCCAAACAAGGATCGCTCGCTAAGGATTTGTTATGCTGTTCCGTATTACTATTTTGTGTTTGGCCTTGGTCATGACTGCTTGCCAAGAAAACCACACTCCTCGCTCTAAGGCTCAAGCAGAAGCGAGCACCCCTGATGTGTTTTTTAAAAAGAACCAAGCCGAATGGGATACCTTGCAGCAGTTTATTGGTCAAAACCCACAAGATATTAATCTATGGGAGCGCGCACCGCTTAAGCATGCACTGCGCTTATTACTTGGCCCTCAGCTGGCTACCTTTAAGCTGTATATAGAAAAATCCAGCCCACTTTTGCAAGATCGCGTGTTGTATGTGACTGGCAGCAGCCGAGAGGAAGGTAAGGGGAAGGCGTATATTCTGATTGATGTTGAAAATAGAAAATTAGAAGTGGGCATTATTAGTAATGGCAAGCTAGAAGTTTTGACTACGCCTGGTGAAGCACTTTATTTTCCTAGCGATTTAGAGCCGATGATAAAGAAATTAAGCATTAGGATGTAAAACCTTGCGGATGATGGGTATAATCTGCGCTGCAAAAGTAGTCCTCGTAGTACAACGGATAGTACAAGTGCCTCCTAAGCGCTAGATACAGGTTCGATTCCTGTCGGGGATGCCAAGCATCAATTCAGCCTAGTTCGTGTAAGTCCAACAAACCCTGCAAACATGCCGCTTGCGGGGTTTTTTGTTTCCGCCACAGTGCGCCAAATACCCCCTACAGCCGCTCTCCATTGTTGGTATATTTGTTGGTATATTTTTTATATACCAACAATGCCATATCTAGGTAGTTACCCCTACAAAATCGCGCTACTAGGTGCTGGCAGGGAATATGCACGCGATGCGTTTTTGCATTTGGGCTTTAAGGCTTAAATGTGGGGGCGCTGATAGCAAGCGCCTATAGGCTGATATAAGACCAGCTCAGCAGGGCTGCAAATCAGCAATATTATGCTTTTAACCTTTTCCCCCTGTTAACTAACTTTTAACAGGCCACGCTAGCGCGGCAACGAGGCTCGCATTACCCGTGCTGGTAGGCTGTTTACAGTACCTTTTTGCTTTTGGGGTGGGGTAGGTTGACGGGGCAGTGTCAACCTTGTTTGACCCTTTGCCACTAGCGGCTGTGCGAGGCTCGCATTACCCGTGAGCGGTTCACTAGTGATTTCTCCCCATAGTTATAGATAAACCAGCCACACCGGTCACACCCTTAGGTACATGTTAAATTTATAAATATAGATATATACCCTGCCGGATCGGGTAGGCCCTTAGCTTGGTTTGTTCCCTTGTGCTCCACTTGGCGGCGTAAGATTAAAAGGCCATAGTCTGAGTAGAAGCAAGATGATTATTGTTTTATCTTACAAGTATGCAGAAACAGAAACAGGTTAAGCTAAGCTAAAAAACAGTAATCCTTACAGCGTGTAGGTATCACAAAACGAGCGCGAAGGTGTTCCCCCTGTGCGCCCCAGCAGCACATCGGGGGTAGGGGGTGGGTGTTTTTCTGGTGTGACCAGTGTGACCAGTGTGACCACGTTGATTTAAAAGGACTTTTTTTGTTTGACCACGTAAAACCAAGGTGTGACCGGTGTGACCAGATTGGCAAGCGAGATGGGCAGCGAAAGAGGCGTAAACCCTTTTAAACAAAGGGCTTAGCAAGGGACGGGGCAAAAGAAGGGAGGGCAAGCTAGGGCATACCGCCTTGCCCTTAGTGAGTTTATGTAGCGATTACAGCAGGTGTTTACGCTTGCCACTGCACCATAAAACACCACCAGAAGCTAAAGCCAAAGCAAGAAGATACGTCATGGTTTTGATGGGCTTTACGCTGATTTGTAAGCTGAATGGCACACGGCCCATGATGCTTTATATTTTATATTTACTTTCATATTTACAACAAGTAAAGAAAGTAAATAGACAGGGGTAAGCACCGAAGTAGCACACAAAAACAAAGGCCATCAGCAAACGCCAATGACCTTGTCATCTTATAAAGGGAGAGGCTAAAGCGGCTTATACCGGTTTAGGTGTAGGTATCCCCCGCCTTTAAAATCGCTAACGATTGCTTACTAGCCAAGCAATACCCTTTAGCAATTGCTAGCACCGCAGCCAAGAAGCTGGGGGTTTCTAGTTGATTCAGCATATCCGCCTTGTCGTCCTGTGAGCACCCCAGAAAATCCGCTACATTGCCCACCACTTGCCGCCACGCTTGCCGCGCTTCTCGGCTATGGCTGGGTAATAAGAATGCGGGCTTTAGCGTGGTGGGCGCTTCAACACAAACCGGCGCAGATAGAAACGCCGCTAGGGCAGCAGCCCCCACCGTTGGGTGCTCGCTTGGGCTAGGCTGGGCAGAATAGGGGCTAGTCATCGCCACCACTGTAAAGCATGGCGGGATTGACTAAATAATGCCCGACATTGGCACGACCACTGCCAGGTAATTTACCAGAACGAGAGGACTTACCGTCCTTAGAAGGGGTCAATACGCCCATTTCAAGCAGCAGCTTATTGGCCCGCTTTAAATCTCGGCCTTTCAGTACATCATTGGCCCATGATTCACGGTAAACGTAATACGTGACCTCAGAGGCTTTGACATCCGTAAACTGCCCATTAATCGCAATATCCATGGTCTTAGCAAAGCCACACATCCCCAGCGTTTTAGGGCCGTGTGTGTCGATCACGGTGTTTACTTCATCATTCCAGCGGTGAAAGCGTGACATACCGTGCTGTTCAAAGAAATAGCGAATTTGGCGGATGATTTGCCTGTTTTCTTCATCATCAGCACCGCCGCGATGTTGTAGCCAATCTGCAAACATACACTTAGCCGCTTCCCATGCCGCACCCAGCGGCCAGCCGGTCAGGCTATAGCTAGTAGCCAGCTCACCCGCATAGGCCGCTAATGCGAAATACTGCACGGCATGGCGCACTTGCCCAGAAGCGTTTACCGGAACACATTCAAGCGCAAATTTTTTTATTGCGTCCTTCATCTGGCTGATTAACTGGTCGCGGTCAGCTTTCGTTAGCGCGGTAATAAACTCACGCCCTACTACACCGTAATTCAATAAGGCGGCCTCTTTCATTGCCCCGCAAATCTCAGCACCGCTATTAAAACCGTGCAAGTCGTCCAGTACGCCATATTCCCCCTTTGTAAAAATGGATATTAAGCGCACAGCTTGCCCTGCTTTAATTTCAACGCCCGCTATTTTTAATTCTGTAGCAAGATCATGCTCACCACTAGAAATTAAAAAGCATTTCCAGCTCGTAGCCTCACGCAAACCGCCACCATCTCGACCGCGTGCCTTGCCGCGCCCTTGACTCAGCATGTACACCGTAGGCCCCAGTGTCTTACCGTCTGCCTCTCCAATTTCATCGAGAAATAAAGGCAGGTCGTTAAATGTAGCGCTAGTGTATTCAATGGCGGTCGCCGTTGATTTCCATGTTCTCCGATACCCATCAACATCACCGTTGGGTTTGTCATAGATCGAAACAGCAACGTCACATATTGTTGATTTGCCAGTTTTAGAACTGCCATACACATGAAAACCGCCAGTATCCAGTCCGGTTAAGCGCAGCAACGGCCCCGCAAATGCAGCCCCCATTAAAAACAGCAATAGCGGGTTACCAATGGCAAACCGCGCCACGCCATCCCGCCAGCCTTCAAAGGTTCCCTGAGCTTTGACCGGAGTGTCCTGATTGCCAGAATAAAGCAATGCCTCATCAGTACGGCCTATGATTTCATCCGGTAAAACAAATGCCTCTTTATGCCAGCCCGTAGTGGGAATCAATCGCGCCCTAGGGACTTCAGCCCCTGATTGCAGATATTGCAACAGTAGCTTTTTAGTATCCGGAGCAAAGCTAAACCACAGCCCTAAATCGGCCAGCTCTTCTAATACGCGGCTTGATTGATCCGATAGCAGCTTAGAGCGCGGGATCATGTGCTCTTTCTCGCTGCCATCCAGATCATGCAGCTTAACCAACACCGCCCAGCCCGCGCCGTCTACATTTCTAACTTGGGCCACTAGCCACAACGGCCCGCAAATCTTTCTAGGCTCAGCATCATCAGCCTGATAAAAAACGCCATCAGCGCTGGCTTTAAAATGGCCTCCACTGGTTTTTATGGTATTAGTCTTAGCTTTGGCTTTAGGCTTGGTGGCCGTTTGGGCCGCGTCTGCTTTCGCCCCTAAAGGCGGTGTTGTTTCTGGATTTTTAAGGCGCTCCAAATCCGTTGCGCCGACTTTAATTGATACGGTATCTAGCATTATTCTTCTGCTTTAGTCAGTACATCTAGCCAATCCACACCGGCGATGCTTGGGTATAAAACTCTTACGGTTTTGCCTTGGCTTATCAGCCGTTCAGCCAGTTGATTAGCCGCTTTTTGGCCGGTTTGGTTTTCGTCATGGTCGGCAAAAATAAACACCTCTTGCACTTGCTCAGGCAACACCATCGCCGCCACGCCAAAGGCCGATAAACCAGCCCATACCGGCAAGGCATTCGCGCTATAAACGGCTAAAGCGGTTTCAATGCCTTCTGCTACCGCCATACGGGAAGCGCAAGGAAACAAGCGCACCGCCGCGCCTTTTGCATCAGCAGATTTAGCGCTCCACTTTTTAACGCTGGGGACGTTGGCCTTGTGACCATTGGCTTGAAGGTGGGTTTTATGCAGCGCCACCGCATCGCCATTGGGCGCTTGTACGGCGGCAATCATCGCGGGATAGTTGCCTAGCTTAATCAGCTTACCGTCCGCCTTATCCCAATAGGGTAGGGCCGGATTAAAGCGTAAAGCCTTGGGATAGTCGATTAATTCCAGCCCCCTATGCCTTAAATACAGGCCCACGGTGCTACCGGCCTGAATAGGAAAGCTGCTATGCCACAGGGCGAAGTTCTCAGCCTTGGCTTTTTCCCATGCCCGCCGCTGCTCAGCGTCTTCTAATGCCTTGCGCTCTGCTATGGCCGCAGCATTAGGTGCAATCGCAGCCACCGCAGCACCGCCCAATACATCAGCCACAAACCGCGCCGCGCTGATAAAGTCAGTTTGGCGGTAATCCATCAGCAGCCGGAAGCCATCACCGCCATCAGGGCAATGTTGATTACAAATATGCCCGCCGCGCCCGTCTTTGTCGGTAAACCGAAAGCGGTCTTTGCCACCGCATACAGGGCATGGGCCGTGCTTGTTTTTAAGAAAAGCCAGATCCACACCGGCGGCTTGCAAGATAAGTGGCCAGCGATCACGGGCCGCATCTTTAAGCACTGTAATATCAAGGCGGGCTGTCATATTGTCAGATCCACCAGCGCACCGGCGGTACGGGTGTGCTTATCCAGAATCCCAACAATACCGGCTAAAGCACTTGCCACAGCTCGATCATTTAAGGGCGCTTCACTACTCATAGAGGCCGATACCGCATCTACCAAGTGCGTGACTTGCTCTAAGCCAATCAGTAAATCGCACAAACCCTGATCTAAGGCTTGTTTATTCCCTTGGATAGCTTGCTGATCTACTGCCCTAAATTGCTCGAACTCATACAACACATACGCAGTCGCATTATTTATTGAGTCGCTGCGACTTGCTGAAAATGCCTTTAAAAAACGCCGTGTATCTTCATTTTGTAAGTCATCTAAGCCCCAACGGGTTGGCTTTTGTGCTTCCTGCTCACTGGCCAGCGGCTCAGGCTCAATATGCGGTTTCACCTTGCGGCTACGCTTAGGCTTATTTACTGGGTTTGGACGGCTTGGCTGGCTTGAATAGCCACTAAATCCTGAGTTTTGGGCGCAAGAATCCCCGCCCGCTATACCAATAGCGATTTTTTCCATGATGATGAATTCCTAAGTTTTAACGGGTGTGGATACGTGCAAAGGCGGGCTTAGTACGCTCTTGCTTGGGCCGACGTAATGCGGTGTTTAATAGTGCGAAGTGGCGGGCTTTGGCGCTGGCATTGCGGCTAGGTTTACGCATGATTAGCCCCTTTAATCAAAGCCATCACGGGCTGTAAATAGTCCAGCGCTAGCAAGGATTGAAAATAGCAATCTTGCGGATGCTTCACCCCTTGCAGGCATTCAAACGTCAATTGCAGCGCGATAGAGACATACATCTCCGTTGCGGCTGTCGGTGTGTAGTCATCCGCTGCCAAATGGGCATTAGCCATCGAATGCGTGACAGTCACGGTTTGGAGCAGGTTTAAATGATTATTCATGGCTAGCCCCTCCTATCGCATGCACCAGCGCAAAAGTCGCTAGCGTAGCCAGAATGACGGCCACAGAAGCGCCACGCTCGAAAGCAAGGGTAAGGAGAATGACGGTGCAATAGGAAAATAAGACGCGGGCGTGCTTGGGCATGGTGAATGCTCTCTTTGTGAGTTTGAGTAACCCACCGCTTCGAGACCAATCGAAGGAGGCAGGCCGTAACAGGGTTGGTCTACCGGCCACAAAGAAACCGGTGCTACCGAAGTAGCCCCCACTACGACCCGCCATAAAGGACGCATCTATAGTGTTGACGGACGTAAAAAAGCCGCTATGTAGCGGTTTGTCCGCTTTGTGGTTCGGGAGACCAATCCCGTCTGCACTATTGAATGCAGCACGGCCAATATAGGCAAGCTTGCGGCTTGCGTCAAGTGGTTTACTCCTACCTTGTGGGACTATCCTACATTGGCGTATAGTGAAGTAATGAACACAATTATTGAAACCTCGGTATTTCAACGGCTTTGGCCTTATTACTGGACTGAAGAAGAGCGCGGCGAATTTGCCGCCCACCTTGCAGAACATCCCGAATCTGGGGATGTAGTCCGAGAGTCGGGCGGATGTAGAAAAATCCGTTGGCAGCGCCAAGGGGCGGGTAAATCCAGTGGTGTACGGGTGATTTACTTTAACCGCATGGCGAACGGGCAATCTGTCTTGCTGTTTATGTATGCCAAAAGCACCACCGGAGCCATTGCAGGCCATAAATTGAAGGAGTTGAAAGATGTTATCGAAGCCACTCAGCGATGAAGAGCTAACCGCCTTTGAAGCTAACCGCGATATTGCCGCCGAATTAGAAGAGTCAGTAAGGCAAATGCTAGCTGGTGATACCCACCCAGTCCCACTACCCGCCGTCATCGCAGCGCGTGCAAAGACAGGGTTATCACAAGCCGCTTTTTCTGCCTTGCTGGGTGTATCTGCTAAGACCTTGCAAGCATGGGAACAAGGCAGGCGTAAGCCATCCAAAGCCGCGCAAACCCTGCTAAAAATCGCCAATGACACACCGGAAATATTGCGTAAGTACGCGGTATGAGTGTCAACAACGGTATACGCCCCATTCATGCGGGGGAGATTTTGCGTAAAGACTACCTTATCCCGCTGGGGATGAGCGCCCGCGCCTTGGCTGTGGCCTTGCACGTTCCCGCCACGCGGATTAATGATATTGTGCGCGAACGCCGTAGCATTAGTGCCGATACCGCCTTGCGCTTGGCTCGGTACTTTGGTGGGGACGCGCAAAGCTGGCTTAATCTGCAATCCGCCTACGATTTGAAGATTGCAGCCACGACCAGCGCCAAGCAAATCAACCAAGAAGTGATACCCATCGCGGCTTGAAATGAGCCAAAAAGTAGATAAGGAATGTGTGCAATTCCAAGCCGATTTACTGCAATCGGTTAGAGAAATGAACGCCGGTCGCGCCGGTCGCAGCACGACCGTGACGCTTTCCGCCGCCCGAAACAAGGCAGGAATCAACCAAGCGCCATCTAAAACGCCAATGACTGAAGCGGAACTATTCGCCCGCGATGCACAGCGGGACATTGGCGCGGAATTGCTTGAATCTATACGGCAAATGGTCGCGGGTGAAACAAGTCCCGTACCTTTGCCGCCGTCACGGCCTTTATCAGACGATGAATTAAGCCAATTTGAAGCAGGCCGCGATATCGCAGCCAAACTGGAAGAGTCAGTAAGGCAGATGCTCGCAGGGGAAGGGCGACTTGTTTTCCCTTTGCCTGAGTCGATGAAAGATAAGCCGATAGCGTAGCTCATGCTAGCGTTACCGTTGTTTCAATCTTAAGTACCGGATCAGGAAAGGCGCTATGCAATTGCTTAGCCGCATCCTTGAGCTTTACCCCCTGAATAAACAACTTACGCAGCATTTTTCCCGCGTCTTTGAGTCGATCAAGCGCCACTTTAGGCAAGGCTTGACGGGCCAGCCCATCGGGCAGGCGATCAGCACCGCATACCACCTGATTTAAGCAGCTCTGAATCTTGGCATACAAGCCAGAATGCGGCACCGCATCCGCCGCCTTGCCATAAATAGCCGCGTATTCGTCTTTAAACACCGCCAGTGTGTCGGCAATCTGAAAGGCCATCTGTGTCGATAAGGTTTGCTGTTCTGCTTTGCCGGTTGTCCAGTAATCGTTCAATGCCTTGGTGCATTCATCTTGGTAATCAAGCAAAGCTTGGCGAACATCAGGGCTTACTTTATTGATGTTGATCGAATACAAAAAGCCTGCAACCTGTTCTAGTGGGATCGTTAGCAACTCGCGCATCTTGCCATCAGCGGCAACCATGGTCATATCACCACAGTTGAATTTAGGGTCAGGCAGCAGTTTTTTACGCTGACTACTAAAATCAAGCCCGAATACTTCGCATAAATGCCGAACTGATACAAACATCGCTTCACCGGCTGTAATCGCTTCAATGCCACCCAAGGCAAATGGCACAATATGGCCTTGTGTAATCGGTTTCAATGCAAACCCTCCTTAGGTAAAGCAGGCACTAACCCACACGCGGCTTGTACTTCATGCGCCAGAATAAGCAGCCCCGCCGCTACCCCCATAAAACGCGCCGTCGCTTCTGGGCTTAAACACTCGCACGCTTGCAAGCCGTCAATCTGGGTGTTTAGCAGGGTGGCCACGTCAAAATCAAGGTTATCCGCCTTCATATTGGCGGCCATCATTGCCACCGTTTCGCCGATATTCAACGTGCTACCGTCGGTTAATGTAATTTCGCCTATTTCGCTAAATGGTCGGTTCATTGC
>NZ_JANXSO010000108.1 GCF_025352645.1 Iodobacter sp.
TAAGAAACTGACAGTGCCAGGTGGTAGCACGGTAATGGACGCAGCCAATTCGGTTGGCGTGCATATCCCGCATTTCTGCTATCACAAAAAGCTGTCTATTGCCGCAAACTGCCGTATGTGCCTTGTTCAGGTTGAGAAAGCGCCTAAGCCTTTGCCAGCCTGTGCAACCCCCGTCACTGACGGGATGAAAGTCTGGACCCACTCTGATCAGGCCGTGAAGGCGCAGCAGGGGGTGATGGAATTCTTACTGATTAATCACCCGCTGGATTGCCCGATTTGCGATCAAGGTGGCGAATGCCAGCTGCAAGATCTTGCGGTTGGCTACGGTCAGTCCGGTTCGCGTTACACAGAAGAAAAGCGTGTTGTGGTTAATAAAGACCTAGGCCCGTTGATTTCTACTGATATGACGCGTTGCATCCATTGCAGCCGCTGTGTTCGCTTTACCGAAGAAATTGCTGGCTTCCAAGAGCTGGGTATGGCGGGCCGCGGTGAATTTACCGAAGTCATGTCCTTTGTTGGCAAGGCGGTTAAGTCAGAAATTTCCGGTAATGTGATTGATCTTTGCCCAGTTGGCGCGTTGACTAGCAAGCCGTTCCGCTACTCCGCCCGCACATGGGAATTATCGCGCCGTAAATCGGTAAGCCCGCACGATGGTTTGGGTTCCAACCTAGTTGTGCAGGTAAAAAACAACAAAGTAATGCGTGTATTGCCGCTGGAAAACGAAGCCATTAATGAATGCTGGCTGAGTGATCGTGATCGCTTCTCTTACGAAGCGCTAAATAGTAGCGAGCGTCTGCAAAAGCCAATGATTAAGCAGGGCGGTGTTTGGCAAGTTACTGACTGGCAAACTGCGCTTGAATACGTAGCCAATGGCCTGAAGCAAGTGGTGTCAGATCACGGCGCTGCCTCTGTTGCTGCTGTGGCAACGCCCCACAGCACGGTTGAAGAGCTGTTTATCCTGCGTAAACTTATGGCAGGCTTAGGTGTAGATAACGTCGAAACTCGCTTACGTAACGCAGACTTTAGCCTGAATACGACCGGCGCTACTTGGTTAGGCCAATCGATTGTTGATTTGGCTGCTTCTGAAGCGGTGCTGGTGATTGGCTCATCATTACGCCAAGAGCAACCTTTGCTGGCACAACGCTTGCGTCAATCAGTGAAGAAAGGCATGAAGCTTTCTTTGGTGAATGTGCATAGCGATGATTTGCTGACTAAAGTAGCCGCGCAAGCTGTTGTTCGACCTGATCAGCTGGTTGAAGGCGTGCTGGCCGTTATTAAGGCCGTGGTTGAAGCGGATAGCAGCAAGACTATTCCTACGCATATCGATTTGGCTGGCGTTGAAGTCACTGACGCAGCGCGCGCTATTGCCGCAACGCTAACGGGTAAATCAGCCGTATTGCTAGGCAATATCGCAACGCATAATCCACGCGCTGCAGAGCTTTACGCTGCAGCTGCTGCATTGGCTGAGCTAACTGGCGCAACGCTGGGTGTGATGAGTGAAGCGGCTAATACCGTGGGTGCTCAGCTGATCGGTGCAACGGTTGGCGGCAATGTCTTCGCCACACCGAAAAAAGCGTATGTACTGTTAAACGCTGAAACCGAGTTTGATACACACAACGGCCAAGAAGCACTGGCGGCAGTGAAGTCCGCTGAAATGGTTGTCGTGATGTCAGCCTTCAATAGCTGCGCACTAGATTTTGCTGATGTGATTCTGCCGATCTCACCGTTCTCTGAAACATCGGGCACATTTGTGAATATGGAAGGCAAGCCGCAAAGCTTTAACGGCGTAGTGCGGCCACTTGGCGAGACTCGCCCAGCTTGGAAAGTATTCCGCGTCTTAGGCAATGTGCTTAGCTTTAATGGCTTTGATTACGAATCGTCAGAACAGATTCGTGATGAAGCCCTTGCTGGCGATACAGCCGCTCGCCTCAACAACGCACCGGCTGCTGCCGTTGCCGTTAAGGCTCGCGCTGCTAGTGGCCTAGTTCGCTTAGGCGAAGTGCCTATGTATCAGGCAGACAGCTTGGTTCGCCGTGCGCAAAGCTTACAAGCAAGCACCGCTGTTCCTGCGCTAAAAGCCAATGCGGCAACGCTGTCGGCATTGGGCTTGGCTGTGAATGATCTAGCAAAAGTTGAGCAGGGCGGTGCAACTGTTTCCTTGTTTGCTGAGCTGGATAACGGCCTCGCAGACCATGTGATTCGTGTGGTAGCTAGCCATTCCGCGACGCGAGAGCTTGCTGGCATGTATAGCAGCCTGTCGGTTTCTAAAGCTTAAAGGGCGCCCCATATGGAAATGTTACAAGGGTTGTTCGGCGCAGAGATCGCATTTGTCCTCTGGACCTTACTGAAGATCGTTTGCATTGTTGCGCCTTTAATGGGCGCGGTGGCTTACCTGACTCTGGCCGAACGTAAAGTCATTGGTTATATGCAGATTCGTATCGGCCCAAATCGGGTCGGTCCGTTTGGTCTGCTGCAGCCGATTGCTGACGGTGTAAAGCTGCTACTGAAAGAAATTATTTCTCCATCAGCGGCCAGTACCGGTCTGTTTTTTTTAGCGCCGATTATGGTTCTGGTACCGGCACTGGCGGCTTGGGCCGTAGTGCCGTTTTATCCAGGCTATGTTTTATCGGATGTAAACGTGGGCTTGCTCTACGTGATGGCCATTACTTCAATGGGCGTTTACGGCGTGATTCTGGCGGGCTGGGCATCTAATTCTAAGTACGCCTTTTTGGGTGCGATGCGCGCTGCGGCTCAGGTGATCTCTTACGAGCTGGCTATGGGTTTTGCTCTAGTTGGCGTGATGATGGTTTCGGGCAGCTTAAATATGACCGAAATCGTTAATCAGCAGGGCCAAGGTATGGCAGGTGGTTCTATTCTGTCTTGGAACTTGATTCCGCTGCTGCCTTTGTTCGTGATCTACTTTATTTCTGGTGTGGCTGAAACCAACCGCGCACCGTTTGATGTGACCGAAGGCGAATCAGAAATTGTTGCGGGTCATATGGTCGAATATTCGGGCATGAGCTTTGCACTGTTCTTCTTGGCCGAATACGCCAATATGATTTTGATTTCAGCCATGACTTCAATCATGTTCCTTGGCGGTTGGTTAAGCCCGTTCCCTGCAAGCTGGGGCATTTTGGGCGCACCGTCGGTACTGTGGTGGGTATTAAAAGTAGCCTTTATGCTGTTCTGCTTCTTGTGGTTCCGCGCTACTTTCCCTCGCTATCGTTACGATCAGCTGATGCGTTTGGGTTGGAAGATTTTTATTCCAGTGACCTTGATTTGGATTGTGGTAGTGGGCGCTTGGATGCAAACGCCGCTGTCTCTCTGGAAATAAACAGGACCGACAATGGAAAAGATTGCTTATTTCTTTAAAACGTTCTTGCTCGTGGAATTGGTAAAAGGTCTGATGCTGACCGGTCGCCATATGTTCCAGACCAAGATCACAGTGCAGTTTCCGGAAGAAAAAACACCGTATAGCCCGCGTTTTCGCGGCCTGCACGCGCAACGCCGCTACGCCAATGGCGAAGAGCGTTGCATCGCCTGTAAGCTTTGCGAGGCAGTTTGCCCAGCTCAGGCGATTGTGATTGAGTCTGATAAGCGTGAGGACGGCACACGCCGCACCACACGCTATGACATCGACCTGACCAAGTGCATTTTCTGTGGTTTTTGTGAAGAAGCGTGCCCAGTGGATGCCATCGTGGAAACGCATATTCTTGAATATCACGGCGAAAAACGGGGCGATCTCTACTACACCAAGCCGATGTTGCTGGCTGTTGGTGATAAGTACGAGAGCGAAATTGCAGAACGCAAAGCGCAAGACGCTAAGTACCGTTAAGGGGTGGACATGACACAAGCTCTATTTTGTTTCTTCGCCTTAGTGCTCTTGATTTCTGCACTTGGCGTTGTGACTACTAAAAACCCAGTACAAGCCGCACTGCTGTTGATTTTGTCTTTCTTTACCGCCGCCATGCTGTGGATGCTAATGAAGGCCGAGTTCCTCGCTGTATCCTTGGTGCTGATTTATGTGGGCGCCGTTATGGTGCTGTTCCTGTTTGTGGTGATGATGCTGGATATCAACTTTGAGGAGCTGCGTAAAGGCTTCTGGAAGTTCGCCCCAATTGCAGGTTTGGTAGCCGGAACTATGCTGCTGGAAATGGTACTAGTGATTACGCATGGTGCAAGCCAGCTGAATGGCGCTGCTATCATTGATCATCCAGCGGGTTACAGCAATGTGCATGAATTGGGCCGTTTGATTTATACCCAGTACTTCTTGCCATTCCAGCTTGCTTCGGTGATTTTGTTGGTGGGTATGATTGCCGCCATTGGCCTGACGCTGCGTAAGCGTAAGAGCAGCAAATATATTAATCCGGGTGATCAAGTTCGTGTGAAAGCCAGTGATCGTTTGCGCATCGTTAAGATGGCCACAACCGTGAAAGAGCTGGCAGAAGTTCCTGCCAGCGACGATAAACCAGCAGCCTAAGGGGAAGATATTTCATGCTTGAGTTGACGCATTATCTTGTACTGGCGGCTTGTTTATTTGCCATCAGTATTTTCGGTATCTTTATGAACCGCAAAAACCTCATCGTACTGTTAATGGCGATTGAGTTGATGTTGCTTGCGGTGAATATGAATTTCATTGCTTTTTCGCAGTTTTTGGGCGATTCAGCAGGGCAGATTTTCGTGTTCTTTATCTTGACGGTGGCCGCGGCTGAAGCTGCAATCGGGCTGGCGATCCTGATTGTGTTATTCCGCAATCTACGATCGATCAACGTCGAAGATCTCGACAGCCTGAAGGGTTAAGGGGACTGGATTACAAATGGATATGAAAACGATTTATCTCTTAATCCCGCTGGCTCCCCTGTTTGGAGCGCTGGTCGCAGGCCTGTTTGGCTGGGCGATCGGGCGGCGAGCCTCACATATCGTCACGATTGGCGGTGTTACTGCTTCGTTTCTGATGTCGGCTTATGTTTTAAACCACTTGGTTTCAGGTGGCGATAATTTTAACGGTACGGTTTACACTTGGCTGACCGTTAATGGCGTTGATTTTAACGTTGGTTTCTTGGTCGATAAGCTCACCGCAATGATGATGTGTGTGGTGACTTTTGTATCCTTGATGGTGCATATCTACACCATCGGTTATATGTCGGAAGACCCTGGTTATCAGCGTTTCTTTAGTTATATCTCGTTGTTTACCTTCTCAATGCTGATGCTGGTGATGGCGAATAACTTCGTTCAGCTGTTCTTTGGTTGGGAAGCGGTGGGTTTGGTTTCTTACCTCTTGATCGGTTTCTGGTTTAAAAAGCCAACGGCAACTTTCGCCAATATGAAGGCTTTCTTGATCAACCGCGTGGGTGACTTTGGTTTCCTACTCGGGATTGGCTTGGTACTGGCTTACTTTGGCTCGCTCGATTACGTCGATGTATTTGCCAAAGCGCCTGAGCTGAAAGACGCCACCATTAGCTTGTTCCCGAATGTGACTTGGTCCTTGATGTCAGTGACTTGCATCTTGCTGTTTATCGGCGCGATGGGTAAATCGGCTCAGTTCCCGCTACATGTTTGGTTGCCTGATTCGATGGAAGGCCCAACACCGATTTCCGCGCTGATTCACGCAGCAACGATGGTGACGGCAGGTATCTTTATGGTGGCGCGCATGTCGCCATTATTTGAGCTATCAGATACTGCGCTGAATTTTGTGATGGTGATTGGCTCGATCACTGCGCTGTTTATGGGTTTCCTTGGGATTATCCAAAACGATATCAAGCGCGTAGTGGCTTATTCAACATTGTCACAGCTGGGTTATATGACGGTTGCCTTAGGTGCGTCGGCTTACTCGGTGGCGGTATTCCACCTGATGACGCACGCATTCTTTAAAGCACTGCTGTTCTTGGCTGCAGGTTCAGTGATTATTGGTATGCATCACGATCAAGACATCCGCAGGATGGGTGGCTTGCGTAAATACATGCCGATTACCTGGATTACTTCTTTGATTGGCTCCTTGGCATTGATCGGCACGCCGTTCTTGTCGGGTTTCTATTCTAAAGATTCGATTATTGAAGCAGTTGCTGCATCTAATCTGCCGGGTGCGGGCTTTGCGTACTTCGCTGTAGTGGCGGGCGTATTTGTAACGGCTTTCTATTCTTTCCGTATGTACTTCTTGGTATTCCACGGTGAAGAGCGTTTCGGTAAAGCGCACGATCATGGTCATGATGCGGCTCACGCGGATGATCATGGTCATGATGATCATCATGGCTTGGCTCCTGGCCACAAACCTCATGAAACACCTTGGGTTGTGACTTTGCCGTTGGTGATGTTGGCGATTCCATCTTTGGCGATTGGTTACTTTGCCATCGAGCCTATGCTCTACGGTGATTTCTTCAAGGGCGTGATTACGGTTAATCACGAAGCACATCCTGCGATGGAAGTGCTGAAAGAAGAGTTCCATAGCGCAGCGGCAATGGGTATTCATTCCTTAATGAGCATGCCATTTTGGCTAGCCCTAGCGGGTGTAGTGATGTCTTGGTACTTCTATTTAGTGAAGCCAAGTATCCCTGCGGCACTGGATCGCTTCTTTACTTCTATCGGCATCAAGAAATTGCTGGACGAGAAGTACTACATGGATCACCTGTATATCAATGGTTTTGCTGCAGGTGGCCGTGTTCTTGGTACGCTGTTTTGGAAAGTCGGTGACACTTTTATCATCGATGGTTTACTCGTCAATGGTACGGCTAAGCTGGTTGGCTTGATTTCAGCAACGGCGCGTAAATTGCAAACGGGTTATATCTACCACTACGCTTTTGCCATGATTATCGGTGCAATTGGTCTGATGACATGGTGGATTGCTGGCCTGCTGGCCTAAAGCCGGCATCTTGCCGGGAATCGGGGGGGAAGGTCTTAAGTAGATCGAATCCCCCTTACGAATTAAATTAACAAGTAGGTTGACTATGACGGGTAATCTTCTAAGCCTCGCGATCTGGCTGCCGATCGTGGCGGGCCTTGTAGTACTCGCGACAGGCGGGGACAAAAACGCCACGGCGGCGCGCTGGTTGGCGCTGGTCGGCGCTTTGCTAAGTTTCTTGGTAACCATACCGCTCTTTACGCAATTTGAGTCTTTGCATGGCGGCATGCAGTTCGAAGAACTAAAGCCTTGGATCGCTTCTTTTAATATCAACTACCATCTTGGGGTTGATGGCATTTCGATGCTGTTTGTGATTTTAAATAGCTTTGTCACCCTGATGGTTATCCTCGCGGGTTGGCAAGTTATTGAAAAGCGTACCGCGCAATATATGGCCGCTTTCCTGATTATGTCGGGCTTGATCAATGGTGCATTTGCCGCCATGGATGCCATCTTGTTCTACGTATTCTTTGAAGCCATGCTGATCCCTATGTACCTGATCATTGGTATTTGGGGCGGCCCGCGCCGTGTGTATGCGTCGATTAAGTTTTTCTTGTACACCTTGCTCGGTTCTTTGTTGACGCTGGTTGGCTTTATCTACCTGTATCAAAAAACCGGCGGTAGTTTTGAAATTGCTGATTTCCAGCGTTTGCCGCTTGATATGTCAGCACAAACGTATCTGCTGATTGCCTTCTTCTTTGCCTTTGCCGTGAAAGTGCCTATGTGGCCTGTTCACACATGGTTGCCGGATGCCCACGTTGAAGCACCTACCGGTGGTTCGATGGTGTTGGCGGCGATTACCCTGAAGCTGGGTGCTTATGGCTTCTTGCGATTTGCTCTGCCGATTGCCCCAGATGCCGCGCGTGAATACGCATGGGTGTTTGTGGCTTTGTCCTTGGTGGCGGTGATTTACATCGGTTTAGTGGCACTTGTGCAAACCGATATGAAAAAGCTGGTGGCTTATTCTTCGATCTCGCATATGGGTTTTGTAACACTGGGCTTCTTTATGTTTGCCGGTGGCACGCAAATGAACCAGTACGCGGTTGAAGGCGCTTTATTGCAAATGATCTCGCACGGCTTTGTTTCTGCTGCGATGTTCTTCTGTATCGGTGTGATGTACGACCGAGTGCATAGCCGCAAGATCGCCGATTACGGCGGCGTGGCTAATAAGATGCCGATCTTCGCTAGCTTTATGATGCTGTTTGCAATGGCCAACTCGGGTCTGCCTGGTACGTCTGGTTTTGCCGGTGAATTTATGGTGATTCTGGGTGCGGTACAAGTGAACTTCTGGTACGCCTTTGCGGGTGCAACAACCTTGATCTTTGGTGCAGCGTATACCCTGTGGATGTACAAACGGGTGTTATTCGGTGAAGTTGCCAATGATCATGTTGAGCATCTGAAAGACGTTAACTCGCGTGAATTCCTGATCCTTGCTGTGTTAGCCGTTGCCGTGCTGGGCATGGGTCTGTATCCGAAGCCATTTGTGGATGTGATGCATGTGTCGGTTAATGATTTGATCTGGCATGTTTCACAAAGCAAATTGCACTGATTCGCGATAGTCGGGGATTTGTCGATTAATCCCCGATTTTATCCAGAGGTAGAGCATACCTTCGGACCACCATACTATTATTTGATAGGGTTGAATAATGACCTGGACCAGCCTTAATGCTTGGGTGGCAATGCCGGAAATCTTCCTGCTATGTGCCAGCTGTGCGGTACTTCTAATTGATCTGTTTGTCAGTGATGCCAAGCGCCACATTACTTATGTGCTAACACTGCTCGTGTTGGCCATTACGGCTTTCCTTGTTGTGAATGGCTATCAGCCCTCACCACGTCTGGCCTTTAATGGCTTGTTTATTAGTGATCCAATCGCTGATTTCGCCAAGATGGGTATGATCTTAGGTGTGGCGCTGGTACTGATTTATGGCCGCGATTACAGCATCGTGCGTGGATTATTCCGTGGCGAACTGTTTACTCTGACGCTGTTTGCCTTGGCAGGCATGATGATCATGGCCTCTAGCGTTAATTTCTTAACGCTGTATATGGGCCTTGAGTTGCTGTCGTTGTCCTTGTACGCCTTGGTGGCATTGCAGCGTGATTCAGTGCAATCCACAGAAGCTGCCATGAAGTATTTTATTCTTGGGGCTTTGGCTTCGGGGATGCTGCTTTACGGGATGTCGATGATTTACGGCGCAACTGCCTCGCTCGATATCTTTGTGATTGCACATAAGATTGCCAGCGGCGAAGCAAATCGCATGTTAGCGGCCTTTGGCTTGGTGTTCTTGGTAACCGGTATTGGCTTTAAGTTAGGTGCTGTACCGTTCCATATGTGGGTGCCTGATGTTTACGAAGGCGCACCAACGCCAGTGACTCAGTTGATTGGTTCTGCTCCTAAGTTAGCGGCCTTTGTATTTGTGATTCGCTTGCTGGCTCAAGGCATGGAAGGCTACGCCTTTGATTGGCGCGGTATGTTGGTGGTGTTGTCGGTACTCTCGATGGGTATTGGTAATCTGACTGCGATCGCTCAAACCAGTATGAAACGTATGATGGCCTATTCCACCATCTCGCATATGGGCTTCTTGCTCTTAGGCATCTTGGTCGCTAGCCCGATTGGTTACGCTGCATCGTTTTTCTACGCCATGGTTTATGTACTGACTGCCGCAGCCGGTTTCGGTATGGTGATGTTACTGTCCCGTGAAGGCTTTGAAGCCGATAAAATTGATGACTTCAAAGGCCTTGCCACTCGCAGCCCTTGGTTTGCGTGCATGATGATGTTTGTGATGTTTTCTATGGCAGGTATTCCGGTCTTTATTGGTTTCTTTGCCAAGTTGTCGGTATTACAGGCCGTTGTTAATCTAGGCTATGTCTGGTTGGCGGTATTGGCGGTGATCTTCTCGCTGATCGGCGCTTTCTACTATCTGCGCATCGTTAAAATTATGTACTTTGACGAAGCTACAGATACCGGACCGATTGTTGCTGGCTTGGATACTAAGCTGGTGTTATCCGTAAACTGCCTGTTATTACTGGTATTGGGCCTGATGCCAGATCGCCTGATGGCGGTATTGTCACAAGCCGTCACTTCATCGCTCGTGCCAATGTAATGAATAATGTGTACTTGCTGTGCGGGTTGGCATTTATTGCTGCCAACCTGCCTTTCTTTTTTGAGCGTATCATTTTTTGCATTCCGGCAAAAAAGGTAAAGGGCTTTCACTGGCGTTTATTAGAGCTGGTACTGCTTTATATTGCGCTGGGTTTATTGGCAAGATTACTGGAGGGACGTCTTTCTCCGGTGCATGCCCAGAGCTGGCCTTTCTTTGCCACGACTTTTGCGATGTTTATCGTATTTGCTTGGCCTGGGTTTGTCTGGTGTTATTTCTGGCGCAAACCAGGTATTTAATAAGAAAAGCCCAACTGCTGTTGGGCTTTTTTGTGTTTAAAATATGTTTGCTGATCCGCCATAAAGAGGTGAACCTATGCAGAAATTGAGCGCGGTCTTATTTATGTTATGTACTACGCTGGCGACGGCGAATGATCTTTTGTCAGCACTCAAAAAGGAAATGGGCCAAGCCAGCTGTGAGCAGGATACGCAGTGCCGAGTACTCGCTCTGGGGCTTAAATCTTGTGGCGGGCCAGAGTTTTACTGGCCATGGTCTGTGGCAGAAGGCAAGGCGGACAAGATTGCTTTCTTAGCTAAAAAATACAATGATGAGAGAGCGGAGCAGATTAAAAGTAGTGGTGAGTTGTCTGATTGCCGCTTAGTGAGCCGCCCAGCCGTAGTATGCAGTAAGAAGCAATGCGTATTACATGGTGAAAGTGCTTATTAAAAAGTAGCAAAAAAAGCAGATAAAAAAACGGCGAACTCAGGTTCGCCGTTTTGCTTTGTCAGCTTAAAATTTATATACCAGCACCCACAGCGCGTGTGACTGATGCTGCTGTTGGTAGTGGGTCATTGGTTTCTACCATTAGCGCGGTATTAGTCTGTGATACACCATCAATCAGGTAAGCAACGCTGCCAAGATAGCGTTTACCAACTGGCAGATTTTTCCAGCTAAACCCTACAGAGGCAGTACCGCCTACGTAGATTTTGCTTGGAGCCAGTGCTTTAAACTCACCACCGGCATCGCCAGAGTTAATAATCCAGCTAGATAAGGTGTAGCTACTGTTACCACCCTTAACCCCATAACCTACTATGCAAGCCTTGTAGTTACCGGCAGGCAGATTAAATAACTGCACTGTTTCGTTAGAACCATCGCTGCCGCTAGCACCTACTTTGACGCCCGCAGCGTTCATGACCAGTAAATCTAAGTCATCTTCACCACCGTGCTGAGTGTCTGAGTTATAGAGAGCAAAACGGCTAACAAGGTTGTTGGTCGGAACGCTGAAGTTATGGACTTTAACGCCAGCGGTGCTCGTACCCGCCGTGCATTCCAGTACACCGTCTTTTGCGCCGGAATCAGTAGCAATGGCACCGCTGCTCAGTGTTGCTTCTTTTAGGCCGCCTTTAGTCAAGGTCAGTTTGCCATCGCTGCCGGTGGCAATCGTAATGACCTTGCTGCCTGACGCTTCTTCGCTGCTGAGCTGTGAAACCGCAGCTAGCAGGCTAGCCTTCGCTGTTAGAGGAGAACGCACGGTATGTGTGCCATCTGACCAAACCAGAGCGCCGTACTGATAAACGTTTCTTGGCGCAGTAGTGCGGCTCAGCGTTACCGTAAAGGATTTGCTCTCACCCGGGGCTAGGCTCAGTGTTGCTGGTGAGACTGCGGCAGTAAAGCCGCTGATTGCTGCTTGTGCGGTATAAATGGAGGCACGATCGCTTACATTGGTCACCGTCCGGGTAAAGGTAAATTTACCGAGAACATTGGCGGTGGTTAATGAAGGTACATTCAGATTGTAAGGCTGAATGCTGCCGATCACACTGCATTTAGCTGGGCTTAGCTGATTTTGCCCGCAAAGGTAGCGGTCATAATCAATTGCACTGACGTCATAGACTAAGCCAGGATCAGCGGCAACATTAGGGTTTACATGCCCTGCACCTTGAGCCCATGGCAACAAGCCATTTTGCAGGCCAGGTTGCCCGTCATTCAGCGTGGTGTATGCGCTAGTCATCAGGGCAGATTTAATTGCCGCAGGCGACCATGTAGGGTGCAGCTGATGCAGTAGTGCGCCAAGACCTGCCACGTGTGGGCTAGACATCGACGTGCCTTGCATAGATTGCCATTCAGTCGGAGCTGCCGCGCCATTGGCCACCTGATTACGCTGCTCTTCTGTAAGCAAAGGGCGTGATGCGGCAAGAATATCAACGCCAGGCGCGGTTAGATCGGGCTTAAGCACATTTGCATCCGCACGGTTTGGGCCGCGTGATGAAAAATCTGCCATAAGCGGTGCATTACCTGATGAAGCTGTAATTGATTTGCTAAATACCGCTTGAGCCGCATCACTGGCTGCAGCGGCATAGGCTTTTGCCGTTACGCCATCGGCAGCACTCAGATGTACTGTAGGAATCACGTGTGAAAATGCGGTAATAGTTGCTGAGCCACCTGCTACGTTGGCGAGCAGCATACCTGCGCCACCCGCGCTTTGTACGGCAGTACTTTTGTTAACGAGTGCCGTTGAGCCGCGATCGCACAACACGATTTTCCCAGCAACTTTGGCAGGGTCAAGCTTTGCGTCGGCAGGTACAGCATCTGCATCGCCATAGCAGCGGTCGAGTGCTGTTTTGCTGGCAGGAGATAGGCTGGCGTAGTCGGTCACACCGGCATTTTTAGCAATAATTAAGTTTGCTGTTAGCGGGGCTGGGTTAACCGAGCCGCCTTTAAGAACCTTACTGCCAAGCGTAACGGTGCTTTCTTGTACGCGGTCGTGGGTTGATGCCGCAACGGTAGTTAACCATGGGCCGATATGCGCCACCATATTGGCGGGCCCGCTATTGCCAGCAGATGCAGCCACAAAGACACCTGCATTGGTTGCCGCTAAAAAGGCTAAGTCAACGGGATCATTCAGCTGCTCACCACCGCTGATTGAGTAGTTCAATACATTCACACCATCGCTCACTGCCGCTTCGATCGCCTTAATGCTATCGCCGCCATAGCAGTTGTTTTTTCCGGCAGCAAGAATAGGGTCGTTAGATGTCCAGCATACTTTGTAGGTAGCAAGGCGCGCGCGCGGTGCAATGCCTGATAGGTAACCAATGGATGCGCCGCCAATTGTTCCGGCTACTTTGCCATTCCCACCTGCGGTTGAAGCGGTATGTGAGCCGTGGCTATCGCTGTCACGTGGAGAGTTGTAGTCGCTCCAGTGCGGTACTTTTGCGCCACTGTTAACCAGCGCTTCGTACTGTGCTCTGAATTTTTTTGCACCAATCAGCTTGTTATTACAATTAGCTGCAGCAAAACCTTCACCATTTTCGCAAGAGCCTTTCCACGATGCAGGTGGCGCGCCATAAACCTGGTTGCCGTTGGCATCATGTGTGGCCTCACCATTGGCATTCACGCGATCGGCAAAGGAAGGATCTTCTGGCCATACACCGGTGTCAATCACACCGATAATAATGTTTTCACCAGCACTGCCAGCGCCATTGAGCTGTGACCAAAGGCCTGAACCAGGTTTATCTAAGCCTAAGAATTTAGGTGTGTAGTTAGTTTGGATACTGCGTGGCTGATCAAGTGTAATTGCCACAACATCGGCGCTGTTTTTAAGCTTTCTAACTTCAGCGTCGGTCAGCATGGCAGAGAAGCCATTGAAAACAACCTGATAGTTATGCACAACTGGTGCATTCGCTATAGTGGCAAGCACATTATTTTGTTTGGTTTCGATATAGTTGATATAAGCCTGCACATCGTAGGCATTAATATCAAGCAACTGGCCTGCCGCTGGTTTTGTGGCTTTTAAGCCACTAATGTCACCGGTGTAGGAAGCCGCTGGTTTGTCTGCTAGCTGAATAATATACGGCAGGCGTGCTTCATCTGCAGAGGCAAAGCTTGCCGCTCCGGCGCTCAGCAAAGCGACGATGGCTAAATTGATAATGCTGCGCTTCATCATGATGCAATCCCTGCAGAGTTGTTCTGAGCTTTGTGTTTACGGCGCACCACCATGCTGATACTTGCTAGACCCAGTGCCATCAGCAGCCATTCAGCAGGTTCAGGAACGGCGGTAACATTAATATTATCCAGCCCGAATTGAGCTTGGTTATTACTAAAGGGAACGCATTCACCCGTGGTGGTAGTGAGGCATGCCGCAAAACTGATTTCCTTAAAGACACGGTTGTTTGCGGTGTATTTAAAATCACTAAAAGACCATTTTCCACTGGCATTTTGGCCAGGCAATGTGAAGCTATCGCTAAAGGTTTCTCCGCCAAGACCTTTGCCATAGACAATTAAATTAGCAACAGTAAAGGGAATACCTGCACTCAGTGGAGCTGCAAAGCTGCTGGAAAAACTACTCAGCTTAAAACCATATTGGCTGGAAATACTCAGTCCGCCATCATTTAGGCCAAGGTAGTAAGGGGTGTTATTGCCAGCTGGGCAATCAAGAACCGCGCAGCTGCTGCTGGTGGCAATCGCGCCTGCTAGCCCATCACCCAGCACTTTTAAACTGAACTGCGGGTCTGCATGGATTAAATCTCCGCCTTCAAAAACATCACCTTTTAATGTATCAAAATTAATCAGCGATGCTTGAGCAGCAGGCATGGCCAAGCCAATGGCAGCGGTAAGCAGTGCCATCTTGAGTGATTTCTTCATATAACTCCCTGTGTATCTCTTGGATTGGAATGAACAGCGTAGGGTGCTCAAAACTCAGACATAAAAACTACATGCCAACAGGTATGGGTTTTTTGCCCGATTATTTTTATAAGGAGAGAAGTGTTTGAAACGACTTACATTGCTTTTTTATGTAGTAAGCTGTGTGAATAATAACAAATAATGCCAGCGCGTCCAGATGTTGTGAGCATAAGCTATTAATTTGTCTCTCTTTTGCAGCAGTCTTATCTAGTCCTTGCCCAAGATCTGCATATTTCCATGGCTGACCATGTTGATGTAATTGTTTGAAATAACAGAATAAATCTAAAGTGAAGTATTTTTTTGATGCCGATTACATAAATTGCATGTGGCGAGGTGGGCTATAGCTGTTTAGCTTTGGCTCAGATTTTACGGCTGAAATTTAAATTTTTGCTTGTGTGGGGGGCAGAATTAATCTAGAATCCGCTCTCTCTGATCTTGCTGAACAAGCAAATTAGTTAAAAGCGCTAGGGTTGTAGCTCAGTTGGTTAGAGCGTTTGGTCGACATCCAAGAGGTCGTGAGTTCGAATCTCACCAACCCTACCAAAAAAATTCAATAGGTATGATTGTGAAGTTTAAGTCATATCTGCATCAGATGGAGTTAAGCCCCATGGATCGAACTAGCACCACTGCAGAGTAATTCTAGCGGCGAGTGCGTGGGGCTTGATTTATAAAAAGTGCGGCGTAAGCCGCACTTTTTTTTCGTTCATTTTTTACGGCTTCTGTTACTCTTTTAGAAAGCATTTCAACCCTTCTATTAACGCGCAGCACAGGACAAACTATGCCTATCGTGACCCTGCCAGACGGCTCTGAACGACAATTCGACGCCCCGCTTACCGTGGGTGATGTAGCTGCTAGTATCGGTGCGGGTCTTGCGCGCGCCGCTTTGGCTGGGAAGGTGGATGGCACCTTGGTCGACACCAGTTACTTGATCGATAAAGACGTTCAGCTCGCCATTATTACCGATAAAGATAGCGACGGCTTAGAGGTGATTCGTCACTCTACCGCTCACTTGCTGGCTCATGCGGTAAAGCAGCTGTTCCCTGACGCTCAAGTCACCATCGGCCCTGTGATTGAGAACGGCTTCTATTACGACTTCGCTTATAAACGCCCATTTACTCCTGAAGATTTGCTCGCAATCGAAAAGAAAATGAGTGAATTGGCTAAAAAGGATATCCCTGTTGAGCGTTATGAGTTGTCTCGTGATGATGCAGTGGCTTACTTTAAATCCATTGGCGAGGCTTATAAGGCTGAAATTATCGAGTCAATTCCTGCCGATCAAGCACTGAGCTTGTATCGCGAAGGTGATTTCACTGACCTTTGCCGTGGCCCGCATGTGCCATCTACAGCTAAGTTAAAAGTATTTAAACTAATGAAGGTGGCGGGCGCTTACTGGCGTGGCGATAGTAAAAATGAAATGCTGACCCGCATCTATGGCACTGCATGGGCTAAAAAAGATGAGCTAGAGCAGTACTTGCATATGTTGGAAGAGTCAGAAAAGCGCGATCACCGTAAAATCGGCAAGCAGCTTGATTTGTTTCATATGCAAGAAGAAGCTCCAGGTATGGTGTTTTGGCACCCTAAGGGCTGGGCGCTGTGGCAGACGATTGAACAATATATGCGTAAGAAGCTTGATCAGCATGGCTATCAGGAAATTCGTACCCCGATGGTGATGGATCGCTCCTTGTGGGAGAAGTCTGGCCACTGGGAAAACTACCACGATGCAATGTTCACTACAGAGTCAGAAAAACGCGATTACGCGGTAAAACCGATGAATTGCCCAGGACATATTCAAGTCTTTAATCAAGGCCTGCGCTCCTATCGTGATTTGCCACTACGTTTCTCTGAATTTGGCTCTTGCCATCGTAATGAGCCATCGGGCTCCTTGCACGGCATTATGCGCGTGCGCGGCTTTGTGCAAGATGACGCACATATTTTCTGTACTGAAGAGCAAGTGCAGTCAGAAGCCGCATCATTTATTGATTTGCTGCAAGAGGTCTATGCTGACTTTGGCTTTAATGAAATTTTGGTGAAGCTTTCCACTCGTCCGGAAAAACGTGTTGGCACAGAAGAAAGCTGGGATCATGCCGAGGCTGCATTGGCCGCTGCACTTGATTCTAAAGGCTTGGCTTTCGAGTATCAGCCAGGTGAAGGTGCATTTTATGGCCCCAAAATTGAATTTTCATTAAAAGATTGTCTAGGTCGAGTGTGGCAATGTGGTACTTTACAGATCGATCCTAATTTGCCTGAGCGTTTAGGTGCTGAGTATGTTGGGGTTGATAACGCAAAACACCGTCCTTTGATGCTGCACCGCGCAGTATTAGGCTCGATGGAGCGTTTTATTGGTATTCTTATCGAAAATCACGCTGGTGCTTTCCCTGTTTGGCTAGCACCAACGCAGCTTGTGGTACTGAATATTTCGGATGCACAGCGTGAATATGCCGTAGAAGTGACCGAAAAACTCAAGTCTCTTGGTTTTAGAGCTCAAGCGGACTTGAGAAATGAGAAGATTACCTATAAAATTCGGGAGCATAGCCTGCAACGTCTTCCTTATCAGCTAATTGTTGGTGATAAAGAGAAAGAGGCAGGCCTAGTGGCCGTGCGTAGCCGTACTGGTGAAGACTTAGGGCAGTTAACGATTGAAGCGCTCGTTGAGCGTCTAAAATCAGAAATGCCTCAGCTTTAACCTATGGCCGTCGCACGGTTTTGATTTTGAACGACTTGGAGAATCACAATAGCTTCTCAGGATAAAGAACCACGGATTAACGGTGAAATCACCGCCCGTGAGTTACGTTTGCAGGGTGTGGATGGCGAGCAGCTTGGTATCGTCAGCCTTTCCGAGGCTTTGGCTCTGGCCGA
>NZ_JANXSO010000160.1 GCF_025352645.1 Iodobacter sp.
ACTTTGGGCCGATTCGACTAGGTTCGTTTGATGAGCGACAGGTAACAGGTGCAAAAAATGATTACTTAACTTTAACGCGAAAAGTGTCACCTATGTCTGTGGACTAAAGTGTTACCTATGTCCTTGACCTTTACAGCCCCACGAAACACGAAAGCCCCTCATCTGCGGACAATCGAGCGGCGGCTGCGGAACTCGCTCGCAAGCTCGCTCAAACAGTCCTCGCCGAAACCCCGCCCGCTTGTTCCTCGCTTCGGCGTGTTTCAAGGAGACTCTAAAGCCCCGTGCAGAGAGCGTGTTCAAAGCATCTTTAGCTGTTTATTCATGAAAAAACAGTTTGGTTAGCGCATATGGAGTTCCACCCGCCCTACAACAGCTCACCAAACCTTTTAAGAAAACTTCCCCTGCAATTTAAATTCCTCAGTCGCTTTAATTAAAGCCGTAGCAATCCCCGGCTCCATTGCGGCATGCCCCGCATCGGGAATGATATGCAAAGAAGATTCAGGCCAGGCCTGATGCAAGCGATAGGCCGATTTTGGCGGACAAATCACATCGTAACGGCCTTGGATAATCACCGCTGGCAGATGGCGAATCTTGCCCACATTCTGCACCAACTGGTCTTCATCCATAAACGCGCCGTAGCGCATATAGTGCGCCTCTAAGCGGCCAAGACTCGTGCAAACAGCGTCGGTTTCAAACTGAGCAATGGCACTGCTTTGCGGCTCTAAAAATAGGCAGCTGCCTTCATAGCGGCTCCACGCACGAGCAGCGGGTAAATAAACGGCGGGGTCGTCATTAAAGAGCTGCTGACTATAGGCTTCCAGCAGATTTCCCCGCCCAGCTCCTGGCACCTGCGCAACAAATTCAGCGTGGACTTCTGGGTAAAAATGGCCAATGCCATTCACAAACCAATCCACCTCGGCCTTGGTGCAGAGGAATATCCCACGCAAGATAAAGCCCAAACACGCCTCGGGATGCGCCTCACCATAGGCCAGCGCAAGGGTTGATCCCCAAGAGCCGCCAAACACCAGCCATTGCTCAACATTCAGCATTTTGCGTAGCGCTTCAATATCGCTAATCAAGTGCGCGGTGGTGTTATTGCGATACTCGCCCAAGGGGGTGGATTGCCCTGCACCACGCTGATCAAATAACACGATACGGTAATGGGCTGGATCAAAAAAACGCCGGTGCATCGGTGAAGTCCCACCGCCGGGGCCGCCGTGCAAAAATAGCACCGGTACACCATTGGGATTGCCACATTCTTCCCAGTAAAGGGTGTGTACATCATCCACAGCAAGGCGACCACTGCGGCGCGGCTCAATCGCTGGAAAAAGTAAATCGCTCATCTTTGCCCTTTTCTTGTTATGCGTGGCACAACTTAAAAGCCCAGCGCCCTCGCCCCCTGATAGAAGATAAACGACAGCACCCAAGCCAGTACTAGTGAATAGACCACAGAAAAAGTAGTCAGCGCCACGCTGTTAGATTCCTTGCGCATGGCCGCAATAGTAGAAACGCAGGGCACGTAGGTCAATGAAAATAGCATAAAGCTATATGCCGACACTGGGTCTAGCACTTGCGCCAAATGATGCGCCAAGGCGGGGCCATCCTGCCCAGCAATCACCGCCAACGCCCCCAACACCACTTCTTTGGCTACAAAGCCAAACATCAAAGCGATGGATAACTCGGCCTGAATACCAATTGGGGACAACACGGGCTGAAAGAATCCAGCAATCATGGCGGAATAACTGTGCTGTGGGTTTGGATAATTACTCAACAGCCAAACCAAGACCACACCGATCACAATCATGGTCGTCGCCAAGCGCACAAAGCCTGCCGCCTCGCCCCAGCCACGCAAGAAGATCTGCCGCAGCACAGGAAAGCGATAAGGTGGTAGCTCTAGCGTAAATGGCTCGGTTGATTTAAAGCGGCCACGTAGCAAGAGGGCCGTACCCATAGAAATAAAAATACTCGCAAAATAGAGCGACAGCAGCACCCACGGTGCTTGCAGGGGGCTAAACAGCGCGCCGGTTAAAAACAGAAAAATCTGTAAACGCGCCGAACACAGCGAAAACGGAATCGCCAACATCGTCAGTAAACGCGCCTTTCTATCCCTGATCACCCTTGTGCCCATTAAAGCTGGCACATTGCAGCCAAAACCCATCATCAGCATCACAAAACCACGGCCATCCATGCCAAGCCGCGCCATCAGCCCATCCATCATAAAAGCCGCACGCGAGAAATAACCCGAGTCTTCGATAATCGCCATCAGGCAGAAGAACAGAAAAATAATCGGAATAAAAGTCAGTACCGTGCTGAGGCCATCAAAGACGCCATCGACTAAAAAACCTGACCAAAATGGCGGCCAAGAAGCGGCAGCTGTTTTTAAAATATCGGTTTTAAACCACTCCAGCCCATCTTTTGCTAAATCTTGTAAAGGCACGCCAATGGCGTAAGTCAGCTGAAAAAGGCAAAACATCATCAATACAAACAGCGGTAAACCGAGCACCGGATGCAAAACCCAGCGATCGAGCGTCGCAGTGGGGCCAGCAGGCAAAATGGCCGGGCGCTGAATA
>NZ_JANXSO010000056.1 GCF_025352645.1 Iodobacter sp.
TGGAACGCTTAAATCTTGAAACACCCGTGAGGTACTGCGATATCTAAGCAGAGCAAAAGGCGGCTCAATACTTAAATGGTAGCGGGCAAAGCCGCCATCCGAGCCTGCCAGCGCCGCCTGCGAAACCACCCCGCAGCGCTCGATTAACCCACCCTCTGCGGTGCTGATCGAGACCACCACCGGCAGGCCCAGCAAAGATTTGAGCTCTAAAGCGCCATCCGGTGAGAGGCAATCCAACTGATAGCGGTAGGCTTGGCTAACCCCCTCGCGGCCGCTAATACGCTGCGGTAAAAGCTGCTCACCTCAAGCCGAGCCATCGCCCAGTTGCAAGCTAATAAGGCGATTATCTTGATTAAAGGCTGCGGCGAAGGAGGATAGGATATCTTTTAACAAAGTCATGGCTTTCAGTCTGTGAAACATTGAGCCGATGTATTACACGCAACTGCAAGCATTAAAAATAATAATTACTTATTTATTACTTGCGGCGTAGGTGAATTGCAATATTGACATGCTGCAATTCATAAATTATTTTGCCAAATGATTTTTTGTATTATGTAAACGCGCACAAAAAATAAGTTTCATTCAGAGTGCGATAATAATTTTTTATTAGTTCCATTTTTTATTGATTATTTTATGAAAAAATTTAAACAACATGTGCTTGATTTATATTCCGCTATTTTGTCAATTATGTTGTTTATCAGTGGATGTGCTGCCGTTTATTTTTCATCAGGCTATATACACTTGCAGTGGCAGGCTTATCAAAGCCAGAATTGGCCGCATACAACGGCAATTGTTGAGAAAATTGACTTTATTTCATCCAAGCATAAGAACAAGGCGTTTTTTGAAACTCAAATTAATTACCAATATTTTTTGGCAGATCAAGCTTATCGTGGAGAGTATAAATCCGACCGTAGCGATACATTGGTGGAGCAACAGCAGCAATGGGCGGAGTATTCTGTAGGGAGCACGTTGAGCGTTGCTTATCAGCCATCCAATCCATCGGTGGTGTTCACACGTTTTGATCAGCTTCCGTGGTGGCTGCACACCATTAAAGGGGGTGGGGTATTGCTGTTGAGTATGCTGCTATTTGTGTTGGGGTGTGTGGCGATTTTATCCACAATGGGTGTTACATATAAAGAACGCCGCCCGAGCAAGCGTGAGCGAGCTGAATCGCAAAGGGCTAGGATTGATGCAATTGCCCGTAAAAAAGCGCAAGGCAAATGGCCTAAAAAAACATAAATGCACTTTGAATTGCTGCGGCCCTAATTGCTGCAATAAGCAACTCTATTTTTTACATTTTAGGCTAACTAAAGAAGCGTCACCCCCGCCGTATAGGGGATTTTGCATGCGCACTTATTCGTTTCTTATGACGTTATTCTTCTTGAATAGTAGCTGTCTCTAAGAACGGGCATGCCATCAAAAATATATACTTTTTCGGTAAGTGCAAAAATGCGCACGCCTGCTTGAAGTCCTTGGGCAATATAAAGTGGGCCATCGGGTACAACATAGTGTTGGGCAAATCCGGATGGCCGTATTTGCCCGAATTCACAGCATAAAAAATACACCGAGCTTGGGCCCCAAATGGCGAGCAGGTTGCGGGCATTAGTTAGTGACCATGCCGCGGCCGTGCTGGTGATTTCGCCTATGCTGGAGTGCGCACCTTGTGGGCATAGCTTTCCGGGGTAGGCATGCAGAATAAAAACAACCGAATCGATAGAGTTTAAAAGCCCCACCGATGCGGCAATGGCCATTTTGCTGTCTTCATCCAGCACATAGCCACTGGAGCTTCCCACTTTGGTAAAGGACATTCGCACAGCGCAACCGTCACCCGTGGGGGCCACGCCGCCAATGTGGTATATGTCGTCCGTCATGGCGGCAATTCGCTCGGCTTTCTTTTTGTCTGTGACTAGGGTGTAAAGCACAAGTCTCATGGATATATCTCTGTGCAGCGGGGTAAATAAAATATTAGCCCCAATTTTTCATATTAACGAAATATTTCCACATATTTACTGCCATTAAAATTATTGAGCCTACTTAAAGTGGTTTTAACCCATCACCCTTTAAGCCCACTAGCAAAGCCTTGCCGTCTGGATTAACTCTAAACTCACCATATTTGGCCACAGCCCAGCGCTGTGCTTCGCCCTCTTTAAAAAACCAAGCGTCACTGACTAATATCCAGCGGCCGTTTTTTGGGCTGAGCTCAACTTTGAATTCGCCTGCTGCCAGTGGCTCGCCGTGGTCGATACGCGGAGTGATCGCTATATTCTGCTTATCGCGCTTCATTACAATAAAAGGGCGGGATGGATTGTTTAAGTCGCCAAGAGATGGGGTATCAAAGGGGATTTGAAAGTTAAGCCGCATAAAATCGCCCTGCATCAAAGAACGTGGGTCGGCAGGGGCAAGGGCGATATAGAGCGGCTGGCCGTGCGCGATGAGGTTTTCTTTTTGCCAAATGCCAATATTGGCGACCAGTAGCGTTGCGGCTGCCGAGAGCACAATGCCAACTTTTTGCTTAGATGAAAAGGGCGGTGTTTGAGTGGGATGAGATGATTTTTTTGGAGCGAATGCCCGCCATGCAAGTGCGCCGAGCAGGCTGCCCGCCAGCATAAATAGCAGTGCTTTATTGGTGAGTGACCAACTGAGCTGATAATAAAACGCGCCAATAATCCATGTGGTGGCAAGGCCCGCTGTGCTTGCCACGCGCCAGCGTCCAGCGATTAGGCTGATGGACAGGGCCAACAATACTGCGCCAAGTGCGGGCATAAACCAAGCTAGCGCGACCAAGATGAGTGCCGCACCTGCATAGGGGCGCAGAACAGGCCAGTTGCGCCACAGTAACAATCCTGCAGCCAAGGCAAGGATGGATGAGCTAAGGGCGAATAAGCTACTGGCCGCTATCGATTGGGGAGCTACTTCATTCATTACTTCAGCAAAAACGCTATTACTCAGGCTGGCCCCCACGAGAAAAGTCATCCCTGAGCTAAAAGCCAGCCCTGCTAAAGCAACAAGTAACCAGCCAGTAAAAAATGATTCGAAAGCAGCGGCAACTAAAGCTTTTGCTCCATCGATAAGGAGCATGTGTTGCACGGTAATTGCAAGTAGCCACAGCAAAAGTAAGGCGTGCAGAGCAAGCCATAGCTCGGCATAAGCGCTGCTATGGCCGTTTTTAATGCAAAGAAGAATGGCGCTGCCGCTGAGGGCTGCAGATGCTGCGCCTAGTAAAACACGCAGCCATGGTCTAGGAATAGCCCAAGTCAGTCCTCCCGCTAGTAGCGCCAGCATGGCGCAAGCAAGGTGGTTGGGTAGATGCTCAAATAGGCCGTAGGCCAAGAGCGCTGACCCCACGATTAAGGCGGGGATGGCAAGTTGCTCTACAAAAAAAGGAATATCTTGCCCACGCAGTAGCAAAATAGCGGCAGCTAAAACTAACACCCCCACTAAGTAAGGCCCTGCCACGCTATGAATAATGGTGTCACCTAGCAAGAGCCCCACTACGATCAAGAGCGGAATCGCGGCCAGCCATGCACCTAGTGCAGTAAGCAGCACCACGGGCCAAGGGCGGCTTTCTGGTTTTTTAACGTGGGCATCGCTGGGCAAAATGCCTAGGGCGATGGCTTGTTTTAGGGGGTGATCTAAAGACGGATGGCTCATAAAAGGGCTGCCTGGCGCTTAGATAGGCGCAGTAAAGTGCTAACAGTAAAGGCGAGTAAGCCAGCAGCGATCAGGCCTATTAGTAAAATTGCGCCAATAAAATTATCGTGCTGGCCATTGTCAAACAGCAGCTTGACTAGGCCAGACACCAGCAGAATATTTAGACTTAAGCTAATGATGCTTAGCCCGTAGATATCGAAAGAAGCGGTTTGGGCCATGGCGATAGCGGCAAGGGCAAATAGCAGCAAACCCAGATAGTAAAGGGTGCTTGTATCGTGCATCAGCAGTGCCGTGAAGGCGCTACTGCAGATCATGATGCTGCTGAGGGTGATGGCGCTGCGAAAAGCCCAAAGGCCGCTGCCCTTTAAGTAGGGCATTTTAGGGCTGAGCATAAAACTAAGCAGCAGGGATGCGCTCCAGCCTAGCAAAAAAATGCGCGTATCTTCTGGTTGCAGTCGCCAGCTATGGCCGGTATGTGCGTAAATCCATAGTGAAATTCCCGTGCTGATAATCAGCGCCCAAGGTGCCCAGAGCGCATCGCTTCGGGCGCTTAAGCAAAGCGGCAGGGCCAATGCGCCCCATACTGCAAATAGCTGCCAGGGATCGGCCCCGGTTTGATAAGTTTGCCCAAAATAAGCAAATAGCCCGCCTATAGAAAGCAGCGCTAGCAGGGATAAAGGCAAGCGTGCTTTGCTTAGCCATAGCGCCGCCACACAACACAGCACGCAGAGCGATTGCAAAAGCACAAAGTGCCCCAGCCGCCCTAGGGTGTCCCAGTTGGCGGCAATCCAAAAAATCAGCCCTAAGCCAAACATCGCCGCAGCAGCCATTGCGATCCCGCGTGGCAAACGATCCGTCAGTGTTTTGGCATTGGCTTTGCTCAACGCGTGCAATTGCTGCGTGGCTGACGTGTTTAGCTGGTATTTGGCTGCCAATGCGTAAAGGGTAAGGCGATCCATGCTTATTCCTTTAGAGGCGCATTTAATTAACTAAATAGAGATTTTTAAATAAGCTATTAAGAATATTTGCCGTATTTATGTGACTAGGCACTATAAATTTTGCCATATCACCAAAGAGCGCGCTGGGGGCAAGGTATTGCTCAATCAGATGATATTCAGGGCGCTGTGCGTAGTCATCCCACAAGATAACTGCGCCAGGCTTAAGCCTCAGTAATGAATACAAAAAACATGGCACTCTAAATCGGCCATCAATGAGCACTAAGTCTGGCTCTGCTACTGCGGCCCATGCCAGCGCATAGTAATCAGGCCAGCGGCACTGCGCTGCTGCGCCCTCAGGGTAGCCCCAGTCACCGGTTGGGCCAATGTCGGCAAAAAGCAGCGTGGTTTGGCTGGCGGTTTGAATGCCCGCAATTTGGTCTGCCACTTTGTCTACCCACGCTTGGCTGGAATCAATGGCAACAATCTGTGGCACGCCCAGCCACGCCGCCAGCAGGGTGCTGCCGCCCATGCCAAATTCTAAATAGCTATGGGCTTGTTGCAATGCAGTTGTAAGCGCTTGTCGCTCGGCTTCGGGCATATGAGGCTTAGGGGGAGTAAGCATGGCGATAGCCTCATGAGAGGAGTGGCTTATTCCGACCATACGGCAAACTCGTTTCCCACTGGGTCTTTAAATTGAAAGCGCCGCCCGCCAGGAAAAGAAAAAATAGCCTTAATTAATTCTCCACCCGCAGCCAATACGGCGCTTTGCGTCGTTTCAAGTTGATTGCTGTATAAAACAATTAAGGGCGCGCCGCTTTGGCTAGAAATCGCTAAATCAGCGAAATAAAAGCCACCATCAATTCCTTCATTAGAAAAAGCGCAATATTCTGGCCCGTAATCCACAAATGCCCAGCCAAATACCTTGATAAAAAAGGCTTTGCTTTGGGCTAAATCTCTGGAAGGCATTTCAATATAATTCACTTTGTGATGCTGATGCATAAAGTGGCTCCAAGTAAATTTGGCGGTTAATGGGTATTTATAATAAAAACTGTACCTGTGTTGCCGGATTGCCGCTGGCTTTCCATGCATGCCAATGGCGCTGCAAGCGGTGAATTTTTTGCGCTAAGATTACGCTACTTACGTATTGGCTGATTTGATTGGTGCGAAGTATTTCATTGCCCCAATGGCTAACCGCTTGAGGGCAAAGCTCCCACGCCTGCGCAATATCAGAGAGCTGCCAAAGCCAGTAGGGCGATAAATGCCCATGCACTTGTAATAGCGTGGGGTTGATATCGGCCCCTAGGTGGGTGAGTTGTTCTTTCCAAATGCCACGGACATGAATGTTGGCGAATTCGCCATTAATTTCGGCACTGCGCTGCCGTATATGCTGGCGATAACGAACTAATGGCAGGCCTAAATTAGCCAATTGTCCGTATTGGCTGAGGCGAATTACAAAGTCCCAATCTTGGGCCATATCCATTTTTTCTGTGTATTGAACACCACTGGCCAACCAAAGCGCACGATTAAGCATCATGGCGGGCTGGGCCATAGCACAATAAAATAAATTATCCACGCATATGTCTTGATGCGACAAAGGAAATAAACGCATTAATTCGTCTTCACCCTCCTCATTAAACACCAGCATATCGCCCGATACGGCAATGACTTCTGGGTGGCGCTGTAAAAATAGCGCGCTTTCTATAAAACGCTGTGGCAGGCTAATATCATCTGCATCATGTAGGGCAATCCAATCTCCCGTTGCCGCCGCCATGCCTATATTTCGCGCATAAGACACGCCGTGATTACAGGGTAATTCAATCAGTTGAATCGATAGTAATGGGCTGGCCGCAGCTATTTCTGCTTGGTAATCATATTGGCTGCCGTCATTTACCAAAATGATATCTACGGCGCTAAAAATAGCAAATTGGCAGGCAGCCAAGCCCCTTAGCATTGCAGAAAAATGCTGAGGATCTGGGTTCATAAAAGGAATAACAATACTGAGTTTCATTTTTGGTCCGCTACTTAATTTAAGGCTCTGTGGCCAAAATACTCATAATAGCCCGCCATCCAGCTTCAGATTCTGGGCTTTTTGCGAAGGCTCGGCTCAGTAAATCACGCTGGCTAGTAGATAGTTTTTCTTCTAAATCTATGCCGGTTTGGCTGAGTGTAAGGCACTTTACCCGCCCGTCGTGCTTGGCGGTGCTGGCAATAATAAGGCCTTTTTCTTGCAGTTCTCTTAATGGCCGATTCAGCGCCTGCTTGGAAGTACCCAGCTTGGCTAAAAGGGTGTTAACCGACAGGCCCGCTTCACGCCCAACAAAATAAAGAATGCGGTGGTGCACTCGGGCTAGTTGTAAGGGGCTAAGCATTTCATCGGGCAGTGATGTAAAGGCGCGATAGCCATAAAACAGGAGTTCCAAGTCGGTTTTAAGTAAGTCTGTATTCATTTTGGTCATGGATGCGTGCACTTGAGCCTAGTTGCTTGACATAGTAGCGGAGTCTAGTGCATAAATAGGTCATATGTATTGACCTATGGGCATCGGGCTATGTTTGCAACACGTATTAATCGGCTAACTTCCTCATTAGTGAGAGATATTTTAGCTGCGGCTTCGCAGCCCGGCATTATTTCTTTTGCAGGGGGCTTACCAGCCAGCGAAGCCCTGTTTAAGGCGGATCAAAATACCTTAAGCCAGTTGCCAGATGATATTTGGCAATATGGGCAAACCGAGGGTGAGCCTGCACTGCGTCAGCAAGTGGCTTTACGTGCTAAAGCACTGGGTATTGACTGTACTGCGGAGCAAGTATTGATTGTAAACGGCTCGCAACAGGGGATTGATCTTGTTAGTAAGCTAATGGTGAGTGAAGGCACGCGCATACTAACCGAATCGCCAACTTACCTAGCTGCCTTACAGGTGTTTCGCTTGTTTGGTGGTGAGTTTGTGAGTACCCAGCAAGATGAGCAAGGCATTTTGCCGGAAGCTTTGGCAGAATGTGATGCCCGCTTGGCCTACTTGGTGCCCACATTTCAAAATCCAACAGGGCGATGTTATTCAAAAGAGCGCCGTCAGGCTTTGGCCGAGGCGTTTGATCGGCACGCTATGCTGGTGTTTGAGGATGATCCTTACCGAGATCTTTCTTTTGATGGCCCTGCACCTGAGCCTATTGTCTCACAGCTCAAAAAGGCGCTTTGGGTGTATCAAGGATCGTTTTCTAAAACGCTTGCTCCAGGATTACGTCTTGGTTATCTTGTTGCGCACCCCGAGCTTGTTTTGCCACTAACACGGCTTAAGCAAGCCGCTGATTTGCATAGCAATCGCCTCAGCCAAGCCATTGTGGCGCAAGTTTTGGCCGATGGTAGCTTAGATCGGCATATTAGTAGTATTTTGCCTTTGTATCGGCAGAAGCGTGATTTTATGCATGCTTGCTTACAGCGCCATTTGGGGGATAAAGCCCATTGGGAAAAGCCAATTGGAGGTTTGTTTTTTTGGCTAACACTCAATACCCAACAAGATACGATGCATCTAATGCGCACCGCATTAGATGCAGGCCTGGCGATTATGCCTGGCGCAGCTTTTGATCCAGTGCCGCAGCCATCTGCAACACTAAGGCTTAATTTTAGCCATGCCAGTATCGAGCAAATTGAGCAGGGCGTGTGCTTACTAGCCCGATTGCTGAATTAAAAGAATAAGATAAATAGCAGGTCAGTTTGTGTGTTGTGGGGGCAAGAAAGGCAATTCAATACTAGTGTGTAAATGCACCCTATTGTTATTGAGTTTGCTTTGGAGTCTAAATAATGAAACTGCCACTCTGGTTTGCTATTTGCTGTTTTTGTAGCTCAGTATTTGCACTAGAAGCCCCAGGTGGGGCTGTTATCCTTACTGTTTCTGGAAATGTAAGTCAGCCTAATCGTGGTAAAGAGGCTGTATTTACCATGGATCAGCTAACAAAGCTCCCCCAAATTAGTTTCACTACGCAAACACCTTGGTATGACAAGCCGGTTAAGTTTACTGGGCCTCTTTTAAAAGATGTATTAGCGGCGGCGGGAGCAAAGGGTGAAAAAATCACCTTGATCGCCCTAAATGACTATCGTGTAGAAATACCTTATTCCGATGTGGCGCATTACCCTGTGGTATTGGCGCGGCTAATGAATGATAAGCCTATGCCTATTCGGGAGAAAGGCCCGCTATTTATTGTATATCCCTATGATAAACATGAGGAGCTACAAAAAGAGCTGTATTACACGCGATCTATTTGGCAACTCTCAAAAATAAATATGCAATAAGGGGGAGCTATGGATCACAGCAAGCGGCTGCTATGGCTCATCATTAGTAGTTTGGTCGCTGTCTATGCCGCAATTGCCGTTTTGCAAGTGATTCAATTTAAAAGTTTAAATACAGCATTAGGGCGAGCAGATGACAACGCACTTTGGGCATTGATTCAATTACATGTAGATTATCAGCGATTTGAAAAAACATTTGAATTGCACTTACTAGATAAAAACAAAGTGCCGCTTGATGAATTAAAATTGCGCTACGAAATATTTGTTAGCCGGATAATAAATTGCCAAGCAGGCGCGCCAAAAGAGTTAATGCGGGGATTTCCTATTTTCTCTGAAACAGTCAAGGCATTAAATCAGTTTGTTAGCGAGGCGGATCATTACCTAGGAGCCTACCCAGATCGGCCCATTGCATCAGCTCAATTTGCGGGCTTATTACAAAGCTTTGCTCCTCCACTAGAAGATTTAATCCAAGAGTTGGATTTAAAAGCCGCTGTTGCTTCTGCCAATGTGGTGGATGGCCGCGGTGCCGAAGTAAAAAAGCAAATTATTTTCACTAGCACGCTGACGGGGTTTCAATGCTTACTAACCTTATTGCTGGCTTTTGCCATGTTGCGTCAGCATCGCCAGCGGGCCAAGGCGCAGGCCGATGCCCTGCAAAGCCAAACTGACTTGGTTTATGCATTAAAACGCAATGAAGAGGCGCTAGAGGCCAAAGTCTCTGAGCGAACCTCGGCTTTGGGCTTGGCCAACGATACATTGCAAGTGCAGCAAATAGAGCTAGAGCGGGCGCGCAATCATGCAGATCAAGCTTCGCAAATGAAATCCGAATTTTTAGCCAATATGAGCCATGAAATCCGCACCCCAATGAATGCGGTGATTGGCATGTCTTATTTGGTGCTTAAATCTAATCTTACATTTAAACAGCGTGATTATATTGAAAAAATTCAAAAATCTGGCCAGCATTTGCTAGGTATTATCAATGATATTCTGGATTTTTCTAAAATAGAATCTGGAAAATTAAAAATTGAAATGCTTGATTTTGAATTGGATAAAGTGCTGGATAATGTGGCTAATTTATTGCTAGATAAAGTGAATAGTAAAGGATTAGAGCTGGTTTTTGATATTGCCGCTGATGTACCCAGAACTTTGTGCGGTGATTCATTAAGGATCGAGCAAGTATTGATCAACTATATAAATAACGCGGTTAAATTTACACAAGAAGGGTGTGTGAAGTTAACTTGCAAAGTTTTAGAAAAAAACAATGAAGGTGTGCTGCTTTATTGGGCGGTGAGTGATACAGGGATTGGGATTGAGGCAAATCAAATTGAGCGTTTATTTCAATCCTTTCAGCAAGCAGATACCTCAATAACCCGTAAATATGGCGGGACGGGTTTAGGCTTGGCTATTTCTAAACAATTGGCCCAGCTGATGGGGGGCGAAGTAGGGTTGACTAGTGTTTGGGGCGAAGGCAGTGTTTTTTGGTTTACTACGCGCTTAAATATCAGCCGCTTGGTACCACGCTCCTTATTGCCGAGTGTAGATCTGCGCAACAAAGCCGTGCTGGTGGTGGATGATCAAGAAGACGCCGCCCGTGTTTTGGCCGAGTTATTATGCACCATGACTTTTCAGCCGAGTGTGGTGATGTCAGGGCAGGCCGCCGTGGCTCAGGTGAAACAGGCCGACGCAGCTGGCGCGCCATTTGCAGTGGTTTTTTTAGATTGGCGTATGCCGCAGATGGATGGCGCTGAAACAGCAAGAGCGATTCAATCTTTAGCCTTACAAGCACCACCGCAATTAGTGGTGGTCACTGCTTATGGGCGGGATGAGGTATTGAATGAAACACCCGCCAATCTGATTGATGATGTGTTAATCAAACCAGTAAGTGCCTCGCAATTATTTGATACCACCATGCGGGTATTGGGTAGCGCTAACGATAGAGCATCTTTTGCATTGTTAAATACATCTACACTAGAAATTGATTTATCAAGCATTCAAGGTGCGCGTATTTTATTAGTAGAGGATAACGATTTAAATCAACAAGTTGCCATCGATTTATTACATGATGCAGGATTCACCGTTGATTTGGCCGAAGATGGTCAACAAGCGGTTCAAAAAGTTCAACAAACAAGTTACGACTTAGTATTGATGGATATGCAAATGCCGGTGATGGATGGGCTGGAAGCCACCAAACAAATAAGGCTGTTACCGCAATATGCCAATGTATCGATTGTGGCAATGACGGCGAATGCCATGAAGGCAGACCAAGAGCGATGTATCGCTGCGGGAATGAATGATCACGTTGCCAAACCCATCGAGCCTAATGATCTGTGGTCAGCATTATTGCGCTGGATAAAACCACGGCCTGAAAATGCCAATAAGATGAATGGTGCGGCAATCGTAGCCAACAAATCTTTTGCATTAACCCATAAATTGGAATTGCTTAATATTGCGGGCTTAGATGTGAGTAATGGCCTGCGGCGAGTGCTAGGAAAAGAATCTTTATATTTGGAAATGCTTAGAAAATTTATTCATGGGCAATCCGCAATTATTGCGGAGATTAGCTTGGCCTTAGAGGAAAAAGATTACAGCACTGCCGAGCGCTTATTGCATAGCAGTAAATCCGTAGCAGGCAGTATTGGCGCTACAGAGCTAGCAGAGCTGGCCGCTGAATTAGAAAACGTTATTCGCTACCGCCCAACCGATCCAATGTGTAAGCCTATGCTGGAGGCGTTTTCTTCAGCCTTGATGAGTTTTTTGGTGGATTTAATTGTGGCATTAGATGGGGTAAAGCTAAGCGGCGATGAGGTGGAGCCTCAGGCGGCTGAAGCGCCTTTGGTGATGGCGGTAGACGATACCCCGATGAATCTGCTGCTGATTGATCGCATGCTAAAAAAAGAATTTCGGGTTGTTACCGCCAATAACGGCTTAGAGGCCCTAGATATGTTGGCTAAAACACCGCTGCCGCAGCTTATTTTATTGGATATCCTGATGCCAGAAATGGATGGCTATGAAGCTTGTCGGCAAATCAAGGCCAACCCAGCACTTTGCCATATTCCTATTATCTTTATGTCGGCCCGTTGCGAAGCAGAGGATGAGATCTTTGGCATGGAATTAGGCGCGATAGATTATATGACTAAGCCATTGTGCCTGCCTTTGGTGTTAAGCCGAGTGAAAGCGCATTTGGCCATGCAAGCGGTTAAACAAATCAATAAATAGCCTAGCTACAGACAGTTTGTATTAAAATTTTGATCTTTTATGCTTGTTTGTCCTTGGTTTTATGCGCAAAATGCTTGTCTGACTCGGGGTGCCGTAAGTGAATACGGCTGAGAAATACCCGTGACCTGATCTGGATAATGCCAGCGTAGGGATGTCGGCCATCCTTGATGGGCCGCCTGCGCCTGCCAAGGAACTCAAAATGTCTGACTTGCACACCATCCCACTTATCCCCCAATTTTCTTTGCGCCGTGTTGGCGAAGAGCTAGAACGCATGCGCGCCGCAGCGCCCTTGGTGCATTGCTTGACCAATGAAGTGGTGCAATCCATCACCGCAAATGTCTTACTCGCGCTCGGCACATCCCCTGCCATGATCGTGGCCGAGGTAGAAGTCACCGATTTTGCCGCGATGGCCGATGCGCTATTGATTAATGTCGGCACGCTTTACCCAGCGCGCCTTGCTGTGATGCAAGCGGCGGTAGCGGCGGCCAATACGGCAGGCACGCCTTGGGTGTTAGACCCCGTGGCAGCAGGCGTTTTGGCCTATCGAACCGATGCCTTGCACGCTTTAATACAAGAAAAACCAGCGGTGATTCGCGGCAATGCCTCAGAAATTATGTGCTTGGCAGGCGAATCCGCTAGCGGCAAGGGCGTAGATAGCACGGTGCAATCGGCCTCTGCCATTGCGGCTGCAAAGCGGCTGGCCCAGCAAACCGGCGCAATTGTGGCGGTAACGGGCGAGGTGGATTACGTTAGCGATGGTAAAGTCACCTGGGCGATTCCCTGGGGCCATGTTTTGATGACCCGCGTAGTGGGTACGGGCTGCGCCTTATCTGCCGTGGTGGCGGCCTTTGTGGCGGGTGCGCCTGATCGGCTTGCTGCAGTGGCCGCCGCCTGCGCCGTGATGGCGATTGCTGGGGAGCGCGCCGAATCAGCTTGCGATGGCCCCGGCACCTTTCTGCCCGCATTTTTAGATGCGCTGTATATCATGCAGCCCACTCTGTTAAAGGCGGCAGAAGAATGAAACTTTCTTTTGATTTATCGCTTTATTTGGTGCTAGATCCTGATCTATGCGGTGGCGAGCAGGGCATGGTGGCAACCGCTCTGGCCGCAGTGGCAGGGGGCGTGACCATCGTGCAACTGCGCGCACCTAATTGGAAAAAACGCCAGTGGGTGAGCGCCGCTCAGGCGCTTAAAAACGCGCTAAGGCCATTGAATATTCCCTTAATTATTAATGATCATATCGATGTGGCGCTGTTGGTGGATGCCGCCGGTGTGCATGTGGGCCAGCAGGATATCGCGCCAGAGATGGCTCGGCAGCTCATTGGGCCAAATAAAATATTGGGTTTGTCGACCTCTAATGCCGCCCATATCAAAGCTGTGCCACAGGGTTTGGTGGATTACATTGGCGTGGGGCCGGTGTTTGCCACCGGCACAAAATTAGACGCCTCCCCAGTCATCGGCCTAGAAGAATTTGCCACTCTGATGCAAATAAAATCCCTACCTGCCGTAGCAATCGGCGGCATAGGCTTGGGGCGGGTAGCCGGTTTACGTGCGGCGGGGGCTGATGGCGTAGCCGTGGTTTCGGCCATTTGTGGCCAGAACGACCCTCAGCAGGCAGCACAAGCTTTACGAAAGGAAATGGCTGCATATGATTTCTAATGCACTAAGGTTTCTGGGCCTGATTCGGCTTGCTATCTATTTACGCTGTGGTGCCTTGCAGCAGAAGGGAGTGGTTAATGATTGTTAATGCACTAAGGTTTCCGGGTCTGATTCGGCTTGCTATCTATTTACGCTGTGGTGCCTTGCAGCAGAAGGGAGTGGTTAATGATTGTTAATGCATTAACGATTGCCGGCTCTGATTCTGGCGGTGGCGCGGGGATTCAGGCCGATTTAAAAACTTTTTCGGCGCTGGGCGCTTATGGCATGAGCGTGATTACCGCGCTCACCGCACAAAACACCCAAGGCGTACACGCCGTTCACGCCGTGCCGCCTAACTTTGTTCTGGCGCAGCTTGATGCCGTATTGGCAGATATCCGCGTCGATAGCGTCAAGATTGGTATGCTAGCCAATGCAGAGATTGTTGCCGCCGTGGCACGGGGCTTACGCCAACATCGCCCGGCCTGCATAGTGCTCGATACCGTGATGATCGCCAAAGGCGGCCACCCACTGCTGTTGCCAGAAGCCATCGCCGGCATTCGCAATGAGCTGCTGCCTTTGGCTGATTTGATTACCCCCAATTTACCTGAGGCTGCCGCATTGCTAGGCTGCGCCGAGGCACAAACTGAACAGCAGATGCAAGAGCAAGGCCACGCCTTGCTGCAAATGGGCGCGCAAGCCGTGCTTATGAAGGGAGGGCATTTAGGTGGCAATGAAAGCCCCGATTGGCTAATTACCACCGCTGGTGCCACCCGCTTTGCAGCAGCGCGCATTCCCACCCAACACACTCACGGCACCGGCTGCACCTTATCCGCAGCCCTTGCCGCATTGCGGCCCAAACACCCAGACTGGCCCAGCACCGTACACGCAGCAAAAAGCTATCTACTTGCCGCCATTGCCGCCGCAGATCAATTACAAGTAGGGCAGGGAATAGGGCCGGTGCAGCATTTTCATGCGTGGTGGTGAGTGGGGTACTTGTTTTGTGTTATCCGCGCTACGATATGGATCAGTTCGCTTCTAATATGTTTGTATGCAATACATGGCTTTGCTTGAACAAAGTCATAACCAAGTAAGCCCTCGTAGCGTGGAAAAACTAAACTGCTTCGCCTACCTTTAGGTTTATTTAATGTTTTTAAATAAATAGGATTAGCTTTTATCTGCTTCAAGAAAAGAATTTTTAAATAAGGATTTAATATGTCAATGATCGGTAATTTTTTAGCCATCCCGCAGGATGAATTAGATGCTTTATACGATGAATCTGGAGAAATCGCCGCGGTATTAGATGGCGAATATGCAGCGCAAATTATTGATATTGATAAAGCATGGCATGGTATTCATTTTATGCTGACAGAAAACAGCGCAGCGTCTTCACCTTTAGCCCATGCCGTATTGGGAATTAAAAAAATTGGCGAAGAAGACGTAGGCTATGGCCCTGCCCACGGCATCTCTGCCGCCAGCGTAAAAGAAATCGCTAGGGGGCTAAACGCCATCTCTGATGAAGCATTCCGCGCCATGTTTGATGTCGAAGCAATGACAAATTCCGGGGTTTACCCCGATATTTGGGATGAAGGAGATGATGCACTGGCGTTTCTGCTAAGCAATTTCAAAGTATTGCAGCGCTTTTATACTGACGCAGCAAAAGCAGGTAAGGCGGCGATTAGTTTTCTGAATTGATTATTTATGCGCTCTATAAACTAAGTCTTAAGATGACTTTGCGAAGTTCACATGAACTTCGCAAATAAAAAAACGAGGGTGTGTACACCCCTTTGATACAAGATGAATGCCTTGGAATGATCGCATCTACCCCTTGTTTATTCTTCGCAAGCCATTATGCGGGGCTTAATACCACCCTTTGCCCCCACCAAACTCCTGCCAGGGCCAGTGTTCCGCCAATCGCATGGTAAGTATAAAGTTGTTCGCCCATGAGGGGGGATGCGGCTAGTGCTACAAAGAGGGGGAGTAGGTTCATGTAGAGGCTGGCGCGGGCGGGGCCGAGGATTTTTATGCCACTCATCCAGCAAAACGGTGCGCCGATGGAGGCGGGGATGCCGGCGTACAAAATCAGCGGGATATTTTGCGCGGTAATGGGTGATGCGGGGGCCAGCCACCAGAAGGGCAGTAACATCAAAATGCCAAAACCGGCCTGCACATAAAGCTGCTGCCACGTGGATAGCGGTAGCGCCCAGCGTTTCAGCAATACGCCGTAAAGTGCGTTCGATGCCACAGCGATTAGCATCAGCCCATCGCCTAGCTGCACTGCGCCGTGTAGTAAGGTGGCGGGTTGGCCGTGGGTGCAGAGTATCAGTAGCCCGATGAGTGATAATCCCACTCCGCCCAGCCGTGCGGCACTGAGTGCATCCCCGGCAAATAGGCTGGCTAGCAAGGTGGAAAACAGCGGCATTAAAGCCACGACCACACCCATATGGATGGCCGAGGTGGTTTTTGCCGCTTCATAAGCCAGCCCCTGATACATGCCCATGCCTAAACACCCTAAGAAAGCGAGCTTGGGCCAGTGCGCCGCCACAATAGCGCGTTGCCGCCATACGGCGCGCAATACAAACGGCGTTAAAACCAAGCCCGCCAGCAGCCAGCGGTAAAAAGCAATGGCCGCTGGCTCGATCACCACGGCGGCGGCTTTGGTGACCAGCGTGTTGCCTGTCCAGATCAGGACGGCCAGCAGAGGGAAGAAAGAAAAGTTGGCTGCGGCTGGGGCTGCATGGGTGATTGTTCGCATGATGGTGGGGCTCTCATAAGAAGATAGCCCTATCGTCCCGCAAGCCTTACTGTTGTGTAAATTGACATTATTGCAATCTATTGCTGCATTTTTTGCATGAATGCAGTTAACGTTTCAATGACTAAGTTTTGCAGGGGATTTAGACAACGGTGTGTCGCTTTGTTGACGCCGACCGAAAACTGACCCACGGGGATGCGGATAAAATATTGGACTACTAGGGGATAGTTCATGTATTCGTACGAAGATAGATTGCGTGCTGTTCAGCTATACATTCAACTTGGAAAGCACGTCGGGCCAACTATCCGCCAGCTGGGTTATCCAACCAAGAATGCCTTGAAAGGCTGGTATCGGGAATACGAACAAATGCTTGACCTGCCAGCGGGCTATGCACGTAGGAAACAAAGATACTTGCAAGCACAGAAGGAGGT
>NZ_JANXSO010000118.1 GCF_025352645.1 Iodobacter sp.
GCAATAACTAACTCGGCAGCGCGTGATGGATTGCGAGAGGCGTTTCGTACACTGCCTGGTGCAAGCCCCTTGTTTCGCGCCAGTTCAGTGAGTGAAGTGCCTTTTTTACGCACTGCGGCCTTAATGTCTTCTGGGTGCCAGTGTTTAGTCATCATCTCCTCCGTCCCCAATCCAGCCCTGCTAGGCTGGATTTTTTAGGGGGTTAATTCGTGCGTTTGTGTTTAACAGTTGTCAATTTACACCATGTAAAATTTAACATCAACGTTTACAACTAGTAAAGTGCGTATTTATCTTTAACTAGTTGTTTTTGTTGAGTTTACTTGGCACTACTTGTTTACAACTCAAGTTGACAACAAAGGGTGGTAGGTTTTTCTGCATATGATTAAAAATAAGTATTCAATTAATGAACTTTTAGGATTGAGTCTGCGCTGCCTTCCCGCAACAAGGCAGGGCATACATTTAAAATCTGAACGGGAGCATTGGCCTTATGTTGAGGTCCCAGGCAAAGGAGGCCCAGGTGGCGTTAGGCGCGAGTTTGAGGTGCCTAGCTATGTACTGAATGAAATTACTGAAATACTCACTGACCTAAGTAATGAAACAGAGAGAAGGGTGGCCCAGGCACCTAAAAATGTTATCCATATTCATAAAGGGCAAGTTATGGATGACACCCGCCTATTAGCACTTTGTGCAAGTGCCACAGACAAGATGAATGAAACTCACAAGCTAGGAATGACTTCAGAAAACAAGGGAGAATTAATCGCAATACTCTATAAATTTATGATGCTCAAACGCGGTCAGAGTGAAGTAGAGGCTGCGGATGATATTGAACAATTTCTTAATGTTTTCAAGAAGTAAGCATCAATGAGACTTGATATTTTTTAGCATTTTTAAATTGATAGGCGGCAATAACAAACTGCCTTCAATCGACTACAATTCCGCACTAAATTAAATCGCTGGCTATAACGTTTTGAAAAGAGAAGACCCTGAAGTACTAATGGCTCTCGCCGAGACTATTGGTGGGTTCCTTAAAGAAATTGAACGCCTCACACTGGCACTTGAGCAAGCACAACTGGCCCTAGAAAAGGCACAGAAACAGCTTGAGTATGAAACGCAAGGTAGTAACAAGACTCAGAGGAGGTCTTTACCCGCAAATGCCCCTGGCTTTGTAGAACGAGCCAAGTTTCAGTTAACCTTAATCAGAACAAAGGTTGCAGCCAATGATACGTGCTATGAGAAGCCAAAAAAAATAGCCATCTGGGAGAATGGCTATCATTTTGTGACTAAACCACAACCACGAATAAACAATACAGAATCAGTTCTGACCAATTTAAGCTCAAAAATTATCATTCTGTGCAAAACCTGCTTTCCCCGTATAAATACCACCAAAGCCGCTTGGATATTAGGTTTCACGCTATTTTTTTGTCTAGCTCCCCAATGTAGAAGTGAGTGGCACCCCACAGGGGTGGCCAGAGCTTGAGTTTGTGCAGATTAATGATCCGGCGGGGGACGCCGCCACACTGGCGCATTTGCTCAATTTTGATTCTGTACATGGCCGCTTTGCCCATGAGGCTTTAAGCGATGGCGATGATATTGTGATTGGCGGGCAGCGAATTAAAACCACTCGCAATCGCGCCATTAGCGACACCGACTGGTCGGGCTGCGATGTGGTGATTGAGGCCTCAGGCAAAATGCGTACTACCGCTTTGCTGCAAGCCTACTTAGAGCAAGGCGTAAAACGCGTGGTGGTGACCGCTCCGGTTAAAGAGGCAGGGGTGCTGAATGTGGTGGTGGGCGTAAACGATCATTTATACGATTCGGCCATCCACCGTATTGTGACTGCCGCCAGTTGCACCACCAATTGCTTGGCTCCTGTCGTAAAAGTGATTCATGAGCAGCTGGGCATTCGCCACGGCAGCATGACCACCATTCACGATTTAACCAACACCCAGACCATTATCGATGCGCCGCACAAAGATCTGCGCCGCGCTCGCGCTTGCGGCACCAGCCTGATCCCCACTTCAACTGGCTCGGCGACGGCGATTACGGAAATCTTCCCTGAGCTAAAAGGCCGCTTGAATGGCCACGCAGTACGCGTGCCACTGACCAATGCATCGCTCACCGATTGTGTGTTTGAGCTGGAACGCGCCACCACGGTTGAAGAAGTCAACGACCTGCTCAAAGCCGCATCCCAAACCTATCTGAAAGATATTCTGGGCTATGAAGAACGGCCGTTGGTATCGGTGGATTACCGAGGAGACGCCCGCTCATCCATCATCGACGCGCTCTCAACGATGGTGGTCAACGGCACGCAGCTGAAGCTTTACGCGTGGTACGACAATGAGTGGGGCTATGTAAACCGCACTATGGAGCTGGTGAGGAAGGTGGGATTGGCGTGATTCTAGTGAGTTAAATCTTAAACCACAGAAAACATAGAGAAGCACAGAGTTTCACAGAGATAAGGAAGACTGGTTTTTAGCTTTTCTCTGCGTCCTTTGTGTCCTCGTTTTTCTCTGTGGTTCAAGGTTTAGCGCTAGTTCACCCTCATCTGAGGGGCCTTGTGACTTTAGTTGCTGCATCTGGGGGACACCCTCGTAAGTACTTATTTATTTGGAACACTATGCTCTCCCCCCAAATCCGCCAATATCTCATCATCACCGGTAATTACTGGGCGTTTACCCTGACGGATGGGGCGCTTAGGATGTTGGTGGTGCTGCATTTTCATCAGCTGGGTTTTTCGCCGCTGAGCCTTGCCATGTTGTTTTTGTTTTATGAGATTTTTGGCGTGATCACTAATCTGGTTGGTGGCTGGTTGGGGGCGCGGATTGGCTTAAATAAAACCATGAATATCGGCTTGGCCTTGCAAGTGCTGGCTTTACTCGTACTCACCGTTCCTGCTGGCATGTTAACGGTGGCTTGGGTGATGGCAGCGCAAGCGCTATCTGGCATCGCTAAAGATTTAAATAAAATGAGCGCTAAAAGCAGTATTAAAGCGCTGCTGCCTAAAGGCGAGGAAGGGCGGCTCTATCAATGGGTGGCGCTGTTAACCGGCTCTAAAAATGCTTTAAAAGGCGTAGGATTTTTTCTGGGCGGCGTTTTGCTTTCTGCGCTGGGGTTTACGGGGGCAATCTGGCTACTGGCCTCGGCATTGTGTTTGGTTTGGCTGGCCAGCATGTTGTGTTTAAAACAAGATTTAGGTAAGGCCAAAAACAAGCCTAAATTTGCGGATATTTTTTCTAAAAGCAGGCCGGTGAATGTGCTATCGCTGGCGCGTTTGTTCTTATTTGGCGCGCGTGATGTGTGGTTTGTGGTGGCGCTACCGGTGTATATGGCAACGCGCTTGGGCTGGAGCGATTGGAGCATAGGTGCCTTTTTTGCGGCATGGGTGATCGCCTATGGTATCGTGCAATCCCTCGCTCCGCGACTCACTGGCAAGCATCCAGACGGCAAATCGGCACTGCGCTGGGCGCTGCCGCTGGCGATGATCCCCGCTGCCATCGCGCTGGGACTCTCAGAGCCTCGTGTTTTGCTGCTGGGGCTGGCGGTATTTGGCGTGCTATTTGCAATTAACTCATCCCTGCATAGCTATTTGATCGTGAGTTACGCCAAGGAAGACGGCGCATCGCTGGATGTGGGCTTTTACTATATGGCTAATGCCATGGGGCGGCTGATTAGCACGGTTTTATCCGGCTGGGTTTACCAAAGCGCGGGCCTTACGGCTTGTTTGTGGATCTCGGCCGCCTTTGTGGCGCTGGCCGCGTTGATCTCGCTGGCCCTACCTACTGCCCTTGCAACGGGACAAAAAATGTAGGGTGGGCACGATTTTGTGTCCACGCGTGCCAGCCCTGCACGTGAGCATACAAAGCACGCCCACCCTAGCACCACAGGCTTTTTTAAAAGGACAATAATCATGCAAGAAATAGAGCAGGTACTGGCTTTTATTATTGAAATTGAAAAACTAAAAAACGTCATTAGAAAAACTAAACCAGTGGGGCTGGATCGTTATGAAAACGCTGCCGAGCATAGCTGGCATGTTTGTCTGGCGGCTTTAATGCTTAAAGATTATGCCAATGAGGCTATTAATATTGATCGGGTGATTAAGATGCTGCTCATTCACGATCTGGGCGAAATTGATGCGGGTGACACCATCATTTATGCCAGTGAAACGCCAGAAATTAAACGCGCTGAAGCCAATGGAATAAAGAGATTGCTGGCTTTATTGCCAGAGGGCTGTGGGGACGAGTATTTACAGCTTTGGTATGAGTTTGAGGCGGGCGAGAGTGCGGATGCTAAATATGCCAAAGCGATAGATCGCGTTCCGCCACTGCTACATAATTTACATGGCAATGGCCACAGCTGGAGTGCGCATCAGGTATCAAAAGACAGAGTATTTGCAGTGAATAGCCGCATCAGCCAAGGCAGTGTGCCGCTTTGGCAGGTGTTGGAAACGAAGCTACATGGAGCAGTAGCCAGCGGTATTTTATAGCTTGGGTATGGCTTACCACTGGCAGCCCTTATCGCTAACCGTATCGTGCAATAACATAGGAATCGCCAATAAACCCATCTGGCTGTAAGCGTTTTTGCAATCGCCACGTACCGCCTTATCTAGCTCTTTTGCCAGTACGGTGCGATGCTCTTTTGGAGGCGGAGCAAGGTTTGGTATGGTTTTTTTATCAAAGCCTTTGGGTAGGGTGGCCACAGTGCTGGCGGGGCTGCTTAAGGCGCTGTCTAAATCGCCAATTACGGTTTCTGTGCTTGAATGAATTTGGGGCTGGGGCACACTTTGGGGTGTGTTTAGGCTTGGCTGCTGTGCTATTGCGCTGTGGCTGGGCAAAGCAATTTGTTTGGGGCTTTTCAGTAGCGCTGGTTTTGGTGCTGTGGTGGGTGCTACAGGCTCAATAGGGCGGGGGAGGATTTTTAATAGCGTGACTTCCACGCTGGGCGTATCCACTGGGATATAGCGCGACGCGGGAAAATAAAGCGCAAATAAGCCTAGATGCAGCAGTAGGGCAAGCAATAAGCTAAATAGGCGAATCGATATTTTCATCAGCAGGCAGGGCACAAAAAAGTTGATTGTGCCAGCTGCTTAAGAGAAGTAAATCAATATTTGTGTAAATCATTGTCATTGATTTGTCAGGAAATTAAGCCGAGAAGCGGTGTATTTAGCTCAAAGGCGGGCGAAATGGGGAGGCTGCGTTTGGGGGAAGAGCGCTGATGCAAGAGCTAAGTATCTTCGTTTAATCGTTTTGATGAGGGGGTTTACGTATGGTTTTGAGCGCCTCATTGAATCGCAGCAAGAACGCGTGGGATTGGGGCTGGTTTTTTTTGACCATTAGCCGTAAGGCTACTTTTTCTACGATTCCACCGCTGGCAACAGGTGTTTTTTTTAGTCCAGCGACTTGGGCAATGGCTTCGTTGCCTTGTATTTGATCGGTCAGAATAAAATCGGCTTTGTCTTCCGCAATGAGCCGGATGCAAGAGCTCATATCATAGGGGCGGATCATCTGAAACAAGCCCTTATTGACCATCCACTCAACTTCCTTCAAAAATGCCCAGCCCAAAGGATGGCAGTAGCGTTTACCTTGCAGGCTATTGAGCTGGGTTCCGTCTAGCTGGCTGCCAGGCAGGGCAAAGACTTTTATTTCAAGGATAAAAAGAGGATCTGAAAACTCGAATAATTCCCGTCGTTCTGGGGTGCTGATATAGGGAAAAGTGGCAAGATACTCGCCTTTTAGTGTTGATTGGTAGCCATTAGTCCAAGGCCGCCAGTCTAGCTGGTAAGGCAGGTTCGCATTATTCATGACTTGTTTAACAAGGCTAACGGCAAGCCCTCCATCGGGGAGCGATGTGTCGGTAAAGGGCGGGTAATTTGGGCCGGTAACCAGTTTGGCTGGCTGGGCTAGGGCCAGCCCGCTTAGGCAGCTCAGCAGAATCAACCATCTTGGCATGATGTATTCCCTTAGATTAAATGCGTGCATTTATCTTAGCCAAGGGGAATAGATTTTGTGCGGCTAATCAAAGCCGCGAATATGTTCGCCGCGCAAAACCGGTAGCTGCCAGCGTAAGCGCATGGCCAATAGCCTAAAGCTAAAGCCCGCGATCAAGGCGATCAGCGAGGCGGGGCCAGCTTCTAAGCCTAAGTAGTGCAGCAAGATATATAAAGCCCCCGTAGCCAGTGACACGCTAGCGTAAATTTCGCGGCTTAACACCATCGGTACCTGATTACACAGCACGTCTCTAAGCAGGCCACCAAATACACCGGTTACCATGCCCGCCATAATGGCAATGCCTGGGTGAACGCCTGTTTCCATGCCGATATTGCAGCCAATAATGGTGAATGCCACTAAGCCGAGTGCATCTACGACTAAAAATAAGCGGCGTAAATGGTGTAAATGGCTGGCAATTAAGGCGGTAATGATTGCCGCGCCTATCGTAAACAGTAGATATTGCGGGTGGGCTACCCAGCCTAGTGGATAGTGGCCCAGTAGCATATCGCGGGCTGTGCCTCCGCCCAATGCCGTGACCGTGCCAATAAAACAAATACCGAATAAATCCATATTTCTGCGCATGCCCATCAGTGCACCGGACATGGCTTCGGCGGTGATAGCAATTAAATAAATAGTGTAAAGCAGCATTGCTAACTTCTTTAAGGAGAGGGTGAATGAGCGTGTTCTATAGGTTGATAAATTAATAAATAGCATTATCTAGTGTGTTTTAGATGTATTGAATAAAATTTAATATTTATAAGGTATGCTTAAAAATTCTTAATATGTAAAAGATGCACTGGTGAATTTAGATCCTAAGCAAACTGAGGCGCTACGCGCAGTGGTTGAAACTGGCAGCTTTGAGCAGGCCGCCCAGCGCTTGCATTTAACGGCTTCGGCGGTTTCGCAGCGGGTGCGTGCGCTAGAAAGTAAGCTAGGCAACCCCTTGGTGGTGCGCAGCCGCCCGGCCCGCGCCACACCCGTTGGCCAACGGCTTTTGCAGTATTTGCGCCGTGTAATGCAGCTAGAGGCGGATCTGGCGACTGATTTAGCGGTAGAGAATTATTCTCCCCTATCGCTCACCATTGCGCTGAATGCCGATACCCTAGGGACTTGGTTTTTCCCTGCTTTGGCGCAGGCCTTGGTCAATGAAGAGGTATTGATTGATTTAACCGTGGAAGATCAAGATTACACCTATGCACTGCTTGAATCCGGCATGGCAATAGGCTGCATAGGTAGCGAAGAAAAACCTATGAAAGGCTGTTTTGCCGAGCCACTTGGTGTGATGCGCTATCGGCTGATTGCGAGCAAAAGTTTTTGTGCGCGCTGGTTTGCTCAGGGGCTAAACCGTAACGATGCAAGGCGAGCACCCGTGGTGGCGTATTCGCATAAAGACACCTTGCAAGCCAGCTTTTTAGAAGCCCATTTTGGCTTATTAGCGGATGCCTATCCCTGCCACTATGTACCCGGTACCGAGCCGCATCTGGCTGCCATTCGCCATGGTTTGGGCTACGGTATGGTTCCTGAGTTATTGCTGGGAAATGGGCTGGAAGACCTAGTTGATTTAGCGCCTGATTTTCCTTGTGATGTAAGGCTATTTTGGCACTCTTGGAAGGTACAATCGCCTAGGATGGAAGCGCTGTCTCAGCAGATTATTGGCGCAGCAAGAAGTGTTTTGGTACATGGGTTTTAGTATGAATTATTAAATAAATAGCAGTATGTTTGTGATCTATATTGCAGAGAACGCTCCCTTATGCTGGGCGTTACTGAAGGGGAAACCTATGCGATATAGCGGATTGATACTTGCTGGCCTTGCCTGGTTTTTTGGATCATCTATCGCTATGGCAGCTCCCCTTGAGTTGGTTACATTGCAATACCCCCCTTATCAGTATGAAGAAAATGGTGAAACTAAAGGTTTTGTGGTTGAAATTGTAAAAGAAGCGTTTCGTCGTTTACAACAGCCCATAAAAATCACCCTGATGCCTTGGACTCGCTCAATAAAAATGATTGAAGACGGCACGGCCGATGCCATTTTTACGGCATATAAAACGCCGGAAAGAGAGCTGTTTGCAGATTATTCAAAAGAAGTACTGATGCCACAGACGGTTTCATTATTTGTTTTAAAAGATTCAACGATTAAATTTGATGGTGATTTATATAAGTTGGCTCATTATAGTTTTGGTGTAGTAAGTAAAGTCAGCTACGGCGATATTTTTGATAATGCAGTTAAAAACAAAATTATTAAAACACCTGATATCACTTATACCGGCGAGCAAAATATAGAAAAACTATTAGCAGGGCGTTTTGATGTCTTGGTAAGCAATAAATATGGCGCACTGGATATTTTAAAACGTAAAGGCGTGATGGATAAGGTCAGCGAGCTTGCCCCAGAAGTGCAAGCCATTCCTAGCTTTATGGCTTTTTCTAAAAAAAGAAACCTAAGCCAGTTGCGGGATCGGTTTGATGAAGTTTTATTGACTATGAAAAAAGATGGTAGCTATGAAAGAATTGTAGCCAGCCAAAGTAATGTGAATTTAAAAAAATAAAAACTGTAGTGCGTAGTTAGTATATCTTATGGTTATTTGTATCTGTGAAGAAATATCTGTCCAAGTCTAGAATTATATATCATGAAGTAGGCGACTCCCTTCAGAGATTGTTTCTTTATTATTTAAATAAAAAAAATCAATGTCTGGTGTGTACAATTGTTTTTTTGCATGTGCAATAGCCTGTCTATTGAAAAAAGCAACCAGCTGCTTTGTAGCATTGACTGTTGCCCCTGATTTTTCATTGAATTCGCCGATTAATGCGAGACTTTTTGAAAGTGGAAAGTAAACTTGAGTTCCTTTGAGCCCAAAGCCAGGAGCGCTGCGGTAAAAAGGTGGGATTGATTCTGGATTTGCCCATATTAGGCTAACTGGGTTGTCTGTTGTAATAAATGGCCCAGATTCTAGAGTAGATTTTAAAAGTAGCCAATTTCGGTTATGTAGACAAGGTAAAATAGCATCTATTCCAACAAATTCCATTTGGATGTAGCTCTCATTTTGGAAGCTTAATGTATAGCCTTTATTTTCATGCAGATTCTTTACGTCCTCATAAGATGTTTTTTTTGTGTAAAATGTTTCCCTTTCTTTTATTTTGTTAATTTGATTCTCATATTGCTCTTTTGAAGAGAGCGTAATATCCAGCATCCTTTCTAAAATTTTAGATCTGAATTTATCAAATTGAGCTCGTTTATGTGGTGAGCGTAAAGTAAAAAGAGCCATCATATATAGAATAATATTTTTATTTTTTCCTTCAAATATTGGACATAGGGCTAGCTCTCTCATTGCTACGGCAGCTTCAGATTCAAACTCTGAAATTAAGTATTCTAATGTGTTAGGGTCATAGTCATCTATCGTGATTTTATTGAAATCTTTTGAAGATCCGACGTTTTGTGGTGTTGTTTTAAAGGTTCTTTTTTCTTTGATATCGATGCAGATCAGTTGTGATTTTTTTGCTTCATTCTTTGTGAATCCTCTCAGGTAGCATTGTGAGAGGTAATGGTGACGGCGAGCAATCATCGTTTTGGCCATTTTCAAGTGGTGTTTTAATTAATAATAAGGAATTGGTAGCTAAAACGGGAGACTCAAGAGCCTCCCGTTTCCTCTCTATTTCAAACCATTAATACCGATAATGCGCTGGCTTATAAGGCCCTTGTTTAGGCACATCAATATAGGCAGATTGCTCATCGGTGAGCACAGTTAAAGCCGCGCCAATTTTACTGAGGTGCAGGCGGGCGACCATTTCATCTAGATGCTTGGGCAGCACATACACGCCGACGGGATATTGCTCGGTTTTGGTAAATAACTCGATTTGCGCTAGCACTTGGTTGGTAAATGAGTTTGACATCACAAAGCTTGGGTGGCCAGTAGCGCAGCCCAAATTCACCAAGCGGCCTTCGGCCAGCAAGATAATGCGTTTGCCATCGGGGAAAATAATGTGATCCACCTGCGGCTTGACGTTTTCCCACTCGTATTGCCTTAAGGATGCCACTTGGATCTCGCTATCGAAGTGGCCAATATTGCAGACGATGGCGTTATTGCGCATCTTTTGCATATGTTCATGGGTAATCACCCCCACATTGCCGGTGGTGGTCACAAAAATATCCGCCTGATCGCAGATGCTATCCATCGTCACCACACGGTAGCCTTCCATGGCCGCTTGCAGCGCGCAAATTGGATCGATCTCGGTGACATAAACGATGGCACCTAGCCCACGCAAGCTTTGGGCGCAGCCCTTGCCCACATCGCCATAGCCCAGCACCACGGCGGCTTTGCCGGCGATCATTACATCGGTGGCGCGTTTAATCCCATCCACCAAGGATTCGCGGCAGCCGTAAAGGTTATCAAATTTAGATTTGGTGACCGCGTCGTTTACATTAATTGCTGGGAAGGATAAGCGGCCTTCGCTGTGCATCTTGTATAAGCGATGCACGCCGGTGGTGGTTTCCTCCGTTACGCCTTTGATATGTTTTAGGCGAGTGGAATACCACGTTGGATCTTTGGCGAGCTTGGCTTTAATGGCGGCAAATAGTACGACCTCTTCTTCGTTAGCGGGGGCTGAAATCACCGCTAAATCGGCTTCAGCTAGCGCACCAAGGTGCAGCAAGGTAGTGGCATCGCCGCCGTCGTCCAAAATCATATTGGCGTATTTATGATTGGAAAAATCAAAAATACGGTGGGTGAAATCCCAGTATTCTTCTAGCGTTTCGCCCTTATGGGCAAATACCGCTGTGCCTGCAGCGGCAATCGCTGCGGCGGCATGATCTTGGGTAGAGAAAATATTGCACGATACCCAGCGCACCTCGGCCCCCAGTGCTTGTAGGGCTTCGATCAGCACGGCGGTTTGGATGGTCATATGGATGGAGCCCGCAATTCGCGCTCCTTTGAGCGGCTGCGCGGCAGCATATTCGGTGCGCACCGACATCAGGCCGGGCATTTCGGTTTCTGCAATGCGAATCTCTTTACGCCCCCAATCGGCTAAGGACAGATCGGCGACTTTAAAATCAGCGTTTGCTAAATCAAGATGAGCCACAGTGTTATTCCTATCTGTAGCCGAGCATGCATCACCTGTGCGCATGCCGTGCCCGGCACGGTTTATCAGGAGAACGCGGTTTGCCTGAAGTCGAATTCGAGCCTAGCTCTTAGCAGATCATGGCCAAGAGTCGCAGCGCTCCTCGAATACGCTTTCAGTATAGTCTGAAGAATCTTGTTTTTGCCTGATTGCAGATGAGGTTTGGCTTACATGCAATGGGAGGGAGGTGGGGGATTAATCATATTATTTAGGGCTGAACCACGATGTTTGTGAACCTCTTTATCGTTCCGATCTCAAAGCCTGTGCTTTAATATGAGATGGTTTAAATTGAGCGTAATTAATTGTGCATTTGTTTTGCTGAACATATGGCTAACATCGGTTACAAAGTTAAGTTTCCAACGTGGTAAATTCATTCACTATATTCAATCAGCATTATGTAACCGAGGCCGTTGCCCGAATGAAATGTGTAAAAGCCATTTGCGTCATGACTGCTTTGCTTTTAAGCGGCTGCGGATCTATGCGAAGTTACCAGGCCGAATCGCAGGGGGCGATTGATTTTGCCAAGGCGGGCAAGCCAGACAACGCTTTGGCGGTATTGGAAGCCAATAATAGCGATAAAGACTTGTTGTACTACTTAGAAAAAGGCCAGCTATTACAGCTTAAAAATGATCTGCCAGCCAGCACCAACGCGTGGTTAAAGGCTGATGCAAAAATCCATGATTGGGAAGAGCTCGCTAAATACTCGCCAGATAAATTACTAGGGGATGTGGGCAGCTTTTTAATCAACGATAAAACTCGCCGCTACGATGGCTACGATTATGAAAAAGTGCTGCTCTCCACCCTGTTAGCCGTGAATCACGCGGCGGCAGGCGATTGGAATAATGCGCGGGTAGAGATCAAAAAAACTCATGAACGTGAGGCGATTATTGCTGAGTTTCGCTCGCGTACCTATGAAAAAGATGAAGAAGAAGCGAGGGCTAAGGGGGTAAAAACTACCTTTAAAGATTTAAAAGGTTACCCCGTAGAAACGCTCGATGATCCAGAAGTATTGGCCTTAAAAAATAGCTATCAAAACGCCTTTAGCCATTATTTAGCGGCCTTTGTTTATGAGGCTTTAGGCGAAAAAAGCCTCGCCGCGCCAGGCTATCGCAAAGCCATTGAGCTCAAGCCCAATAGCAAAGTCCTAGAAGATGGCCTGCTGCAGCTCGATAGCAAAACGTCTAAGCGCGGCATGACCGATGTACTGTTTGTGCTGAGCTCTGGCTTAGCGCCCGCCCGCAAATCGATCTCGGTACCGCTGCCGATTTACCGCACGGGCTTTACGGCGGTGTCGTTTCCGGTGATTCGTGCGGATAACAGTTTTGCACCGGCGCAATTAAAGCTCGATGGCCGCGCCTTGGGTGTGAGCACTATCACCAGCGTGGATGCGATGAGCCGCCGCGCTTTACGTGATGAAATGCCAGGCATTATTTTGCGCACCACGGTGCGAGCGGTAAGCCGAGCCGTGGCCCAAAAGCAATTCAGTGATCGGGATAATAATGCGAGCGCTATTGCAGGTTTGATACTGGGCTTGGTTACGGTCGTTACAGAGCAGGCTGACGAGCGCACTTGGAGCACCTTACCCGCACAAATTGCCATTGTGCGGGCGTCTTTACCGGCGGGTATGCACAAACTATTAGTGCCAACGGCGCAAGGGCAAGAGGCTTTTGAATTAAAAGTGGCGGGGGCATATCAAATCGTGCCGATTCGGGTGATGGGTAATCAGGTTTATTTTGGGCAATCGGCATTGTAGAGGGGGCATGGTGTTGATACCCACGCAGAAAAGGGCTTAAGCCAAAATTTTGAGTTTTAAGAACGATGTTGCTGCTATTTAAATCCGTTAAATAAAGGAATAACCATGAAAAAGTATCTTGCCCGTGGCGTGTTATTGGCCGCCGTATTGGGATGCTCTGCGCTAGTACAGGCTGCTCCTCTTTCCCTAGCGGATAAGGTAGAGCAGTTGGGCGAAATGAAGTATTTAAAGCTCAATGGCGGACAAATGCTGCAACGCAATGGCTTATTGGCTGTGCAGTTAGAAATACAGAATCAAGATAAGGGCGATCAACAGCTTTATTATCGCTTTCGCTGGCTTGATAACGCAGGCTTTGCCGTGGGGGGGGAGGAGGGCTGGAGGCCGATGAAGTTTATTGGCTTGCAAAAGCAAACCATTCATTCAATTGCCCCTGTTACAGAGGCGGTTGATTTTAGAATGGAAGTCAATAGCCCCGAAAACACCGGCGCTCCAACGGCTAAGTGAGCCCCCCATAACCAAGGAATCATGAAATGAAAACGATGAAACGATTTACCAAACTCAGTGCCGTGCTTGCAACCATCTTACTAATTGGTGGCTGCGCTTCTAGCTCAACGCCTACGGTAGGTGGTGGCGATGTGGTATATGGCGATAGCAAGGCTGTAGAAACAGTGAGCAATGAATTTGGCTCCACCGATTTGCAAATGATTGCCGAAGCGATGGCGCGCTCTTTAATGCAGCATCCATCTATGGCGAGCCGCCCATTTATTGTGGTATCTGAGGTTAAAAATAAAACGTCTGAATACATTGATACGCGCAATATCACCAATAGTATGAAAACGCAGTTGATGAAATCCGGCGCTAAGTTTGTGACCGATAGCAGCACGATGGATGCACAGGTTGAAGAATTAAAAAAACAAAATGAAACAGGGCTTTATAAAAATAAAGCCAAGCTTGGCCAAATGAAAGGTGCTAAGTATTTGCTAACGGGTGAAATTACTTCAATTGTGAAAAAGAACTCTAATACTAAAGACGTATTTTATAAATTCACCCTTATTCTGAAAAATATCGAAGAGGGCGTGGATGAATGGCAGGACGAAAAAGAGATTCGTAAAACGTCTAAGCGTTAATAGATAGAGTGTTAGGGGCGCTGCTTGTTGCGCCCTTGCTGGGTAAGGCGCAGCAAGCCGTGCCCCTACGATATATGGTGTGGAGTAAAAAAAAGCCCAACGTCCCTTATAGGATTGCTGGGCTTTTTTGTGCTCAGAATTACATTACGTTTCCTGATTATGTCTCTTGCTCAGGATCCCTTGATTTAGCCATTCGCGCGGCGTAAAGTGAACGAACGTTCTTCTTTGCGGAGGTGGATCATGCCCATCAATGGCATCCAGATGCAAAAAGGCTTGTCTTTGCCTGAGTTCATCCAGTTGTACGGCACAGAGCAACAGTGCGAAGCCGCATTGCAAAAAGCGCGCTGGCCACAAGGGTTTCGCTGCCCAAAATGTCATGGACAAAATGCCAGCACATTT
>NZ_JANXSO010000002.1 GCF_025352645.1 Iodobacter sp.
CTGGAATTCATCCGGAGTCAGAATCATCACTACATCGGCAGAGGCAACCGCAGTCGCTACGTCAGTTACTTTCAGGCCGTGAGCTTCAGCTTTAGCTACAGTCGCTGAGCCTTTACGCAGGCCAACCACGATATCAACGCCAGATTCTTGCAAGTTGCAAGCATGGGCATGGCCTTGTGAGCCGTAACCGATGATGGCTACTTTTTTAGATTTGATGATGGAAAGATCACAGTCTTTATCGTAAAAAACTTTCATGGCTGAATTCCTGATTAGTGTTTAGATTTGTCTATTCTGCGTGCTTTTGCACGCATCAAATTTTTAAAATACGCTCGCCGCGACCGATGCCAGAGGCGCCGGTGCGTACGGTTTCCAGAATGGCGGCTGGATCAAGTGCCTTGATAAAAGCATCCAGCTTTTCGCCTGTTCCGGTCAGCTCTACGGTATAGGCTTTTTCGGTAACATCGATAATGCGGCCACGGAAAATATCCGCCATCCGCTTCATTTCGTCCCTTTCCTTGCCGGTAGCTCGCACTTTTATCAACATCAGTTCACGTTCGATGTGATCGGCCTCGTTCAGGTCGATCACTTTCACCACTTCTACCAGCTTGTTGAGCTGTTTGGTGATTTGTTCGATAACGTCTTCAGAGCCATGGGTGACGATGGTCATCCGGCTCATCGTGGTGTCTTCAGTGGTTTGCACTGTTAACGAGTCGATGTTGTAGCCACGTGCTGAAAACAAACCGGTGACACGGGATAGTGCACCCGCTTCGTTTTCTATCAGTACTGAAAGTATATGTCGCATTTCCATCTCCATAGAGCGCTCTCAGCACAGATTGCCGTAATCACGGTTGTTTTCAAATGGCACCAGCTGCATATCACTCATATGCGGTGGTAGATCCATCTGGCTCAGGCCTTTCCCGTTCTGAATCATAGGGAAAACGTTGACTTCACGGTCAGTAATAAAGTCCATAAACACGAGGCGATCTTTCAGCTTATCGCTAAAGGCTTCGCGCAGGGCAGGCTCTACATCTGACGGCTTTTCAATCTTCATACCTACATGGCCATAGGCTTCGGCCAGTTTTACAAAATCAGGCAGCGCATCCATGTAGGATTCGGAATAGCGATTGCCGTAAAAAAACTGCTGCCACTGACGAACCATGCCCAGATAGCGGTTGTTCAGATTAATAATCTTGGTCGGAATATGGTATTGCTTACAGGTTGAAAGCTCTTGGATGTTCATTTGGATCGAGCCTTCGCCGGTGATACAAGCAACGATGGCATCTGGATTAGCCAGCTGAGCGCCCATTGCTGCAGGCAGGCCAAAGCCCATTGTGCCTAGGCCACCCGAGTTAATCCACTGACGTGGGCGCTTAAATGGATAGTATTGCGCGGCAAACATTTGATGCTGGCCTACGTCCGAAGTAATGATGGCGTCACCACCAGTGACTTCCCATAGCTTTTGTACTACAAATTGCGGCTTGATGACTAGATCAGATTGCTCGTACCAAAGGCTTTGCGGTTTGCGCCATTCTTCGATCTGCTTCCACCAAGCGGCCAAAGCATCGGGCTGAGGCTTGATGCCGGTTTCTTTCAGAATGGCAATCAGATCGATCAAGACATGTTTTACATCGCCAACGATAGGTACATCCACTTTTACGCGCTTGGCGATCGATGACGGGTCGATGTCGATATGCACAATCTTTTTGGCTTGCGATAAAAAGTGTTCAGGGGACGAAATAACGCGGTCGTCAAAACGCGCGCCAATCGCAATGATCACATCGCTGTACTGCATGGCCATATTGGCTTCGTAAGTGCCGTGCATACCCAGCATGCCCACAAAGTGCGGGTCTGTGCCATCCAGCGCACCCAAGCCCATCAGGGTATTAGTGCAAGGCAAATTGAGTAGCTTAACTAGCTCAGTTACCTCGGCGCTGGCGTTGCTTAAGATGGCTCCGCCGCCCACATACAGAAACGGGCGTTTGGCTTCACCCAGTAACTGTGCCGCTTTCTTAATCTGGCCAGGATGCCCTTTGGTAGGCGGGCTATAGCTGCGAATCGCTACTGATGCTGGGTAGTTAAACTCAGTTTTGTTGGCCGCAATATCCTTAGGCACATCGATAACCACGGGGCCTGGGCGGCCAGTGGTGGCAAGGTGAAAGGCTTTTTTAATAGTGGGGGCCAGATCACGAATGTCTTTTACCAAGAAATTGTGTTTTACGATTGGGCGTGAGCAGCCAACCATATCTACTTCTTGGAAAGCATCTAGGCCAATGGCATCGGTTGCCACTTGGCCGGAAAACACCACCATAGGAATCGAATCCATATAGGCGGTGGCAATCCCAGTAATGGCATTGGTGGCACCAGGGCCGGATGTAACCAGCGCTACGCCCACTTTTTTGCTAGAGCGGGAGTAAGCGTCGGCAGCATGCACAGCCGCCTGCTCATGCCGCACCAGCACATGCTTAAAATAATCTTGCTTAAAAATAGCATCGTAAATAGATAAAACAGCGCCGCCAGGGTAGCCGAAAATGAATTCGACGCCTTCTTCCTGTAAGCAGCGCGTGATGATCTCTGCGCCCGAAATTTCCATGGGTATTCCCTAGGTCAGAACGATAGGTAAACAGCTGGGGCCAAATTGGCTTCGCCCAACTATTTGCAAATGATTTACCGGGTCTTCCGCCGTTTCAAACAGGTTTGTGACCTGTATTTGACGACCAGTGTGTGTTCGCTGGCGGAGACCTTTCGGCGCAGGCTAACTATGTAGAGTGCCGCCTGCATTCTTGGCTGGATATTGCACTAGAAAGTTACCGCACTGCGGTATAAATGGCAAGTTCTTCTGGTTATTAACTTATTGACTTTGTTAATATCGCAGTCTTGTGTTTCTGTGCTTTTATAACTGCGATTAAGCAGCGTTTTATTGTTTTATTCCCGCCGTAAGATTCTTTGTAAATTTTATTTATAGTACAAAAGTTAAACATTGTTTTGGTGTAAGTTTGTGATGTTTTTAATACATGTTTAGGGGCTGGGGCTTAGCCGCACTTGGCTGATATTTATTAACAAGGATAGTGTGTGAAGATAAAGACTGGGCCAGCAGGCTGGTGGCGACGGATGTTTGCTTTTTTATACGAGTTGCTGCTACTGATTGCCGTGGTATTGCTTGCTGAAGGCTTGTTCCAAGGCGTGTTTCAGCTAATCACTAAGCTGCCGGTTACTGCAATGAGCGATGATTTAATTGTGCGTGCGCTTAATTTTGTGTGGATTATGGGCATCGCGTTTACCTACTTTTCGTGGTGCTGGCGTGGCGGGCAAACCCTAGCAATGCGAACTTGGCGAATTTGCTTGGTTAAGGCGGATGGCAAGCCTTTAGGTTGGCGTGAAGTAGCATTGCGCTTTGCCGTGGTTGCCGTGTGTATGTTGCCTTGTGCGCCATTTTGGATTTTGGCTAGGCATCATGCCGATTTACGCATTGTGGCATGGCTGCTCACCGCTTTATTCTTCCTGCCCTTTCTTTGGGCATTATTCGATCGTGAACGCCGATTCTTGCACGATAGATTGGCAGGCACGCAACTATTAATTGCCCCGCCTCGGTCAGATGTATAGAGCTGAAAGTCTAATTTCTTGTAGAGTGGGCAAAGGTGTTTTACCTTGCCTACCTCATGTTTATTTGTCGCTACGTCTTTTCCACCATCCCAGCCCAAGCAATACTGCGCACAAAGCCATCAGCAGCGGCGCATCGCCGAACCAAGCGTAGGGCGGCATGCCGCTACGGTTTTGAGCGGTGCCTTCCAAAATACCTGCAACTCGTTCTGGTAATACCGCTTTAAATCGGCCTTTTTCATCAATGATGGCCGTTACGCCGGTATTGGTAGAGCGCAGCATATAGCGGCCGGTTTCTAAGGCGCGGGTTTGGCTCATTTGTGTCTGCTGTGCTGCTGCCCAAGAGCCATCAAACCATGCCAGATTAGATAGATTAACCAGCATGGTGGCTTCAGGCAGAGCATTGATAATTTCTCGGCCAAACACGTCTTCGTAGCAAATATTGGCGGCAATCTGGCCGGATGCCAGCGCAAACGGTGCTTGTTTTACCGCGCCACGGCTAAAGCCCGATAGCGGCATATCCATAAAGCTGTAAATCCAATTAAACAGCCACGGTAGCGGAATAAACTCGCCAAAAGGTACCAGATGCTGCTTTTTGTAAAGAGGGAGCTTAGGATCGGACATTACGGTGACGGCGTTGTAATACTCTGCTTCGTGTGTACCTAAAATGGGGACGCCGAGGATTAAATCGGCTTTGCGCGGGGCAACAGCATCACGCAGCATCTGTGGATACCAATCAGGTACATCGCTGATAAATGAGGGGATGGCTGTTTCTGGTAAAATTACTAACTGCCCACGTGCCTTGCTGGTGAGTTCTAGATAAGTTTTTAGGCTGTCTAGATAAAAGGCATTATCCCATTTAATATTTTGCGCAATATTGCCCTGCACCAAGCTGACCCTAACCGGCGCGCCTACCTTAGTTGTCCACTCAATCTGATTTAAACCCCAGCCCGCTCCCCATATACTGGCAACGATGCCCCAGCCCGCCAACCACTTAGGTTTGCTAACAATGATAGCCACGCTCAAGCAGAGCAGCCAGCCGATCAAATAAACGCCACCGATGGGGGCAAAGCCCGCGAGTGGTGTCATTGGGCTTTGTGAATAGCCTACACTGGCCCAAGGAAAACCCGTAAAAAGCCAGCCACGCAGCCATTCGGTCAGAATAAATACGCTGGGCAGCAGTAATATCCGCAGCGCTGCTGGGCAGGGCAGCTTCAGCGTTAGCCAGCCAGCTAAAGCAGGAAACAGCGCCATATACGCCGCCAGCACTAAAATTCCCCCAGCAGCCATCGCTGCAGGCATGCCGCCAAAGGTATTTAGGCTGATAAATATCCAGTGGATATTGGCAAGGAAAAAGCCAAGGCCAAAGCTAAACCCGCGCCCAGCGGCTATTTGGGGCGTTGTGGATTGTTGTATGGCAAAGGTCAGTGCTGCGAGGGATAGCCACATCAGCGGGAATAAATACAGCGGTGCAAAAGAAAATACGCTGACCGCGCCAAACAGGGCCAGCAGGAAGTGCACGAGCAGGGGTTTAAATCTAGAAATCATTAACCACGGCCCATGACCGCTCCTGTGTGAGGTGTTGATAAACCCAAGTCTTGAACCACGTTGACCACAGATAATGGGTTTTCACAGAGAAAAAACGGGTAAATAGAGGGAAATGAGAGCGAATTGTTGCTATTGCCATCATGTCTTTCACCCCTAGTATTTTCTCTGTGGCCCTCTGTGTTCTCCTTTTTTTCCGTGGTGCAGGACCTGGGTTTTTATTTGAAATGGCTACGTTTCTGTTGCTGTATCGGCTAGTTTTTCTATCAGTACCGAATAAATCCGGCGGCTGTCGGCACGCAGGATTTGGAAGCGGTAACCCTCAAATGCCACGATTTCACCGCGCTTGGGCAGGTGGCCAAAGTGCTGGGTAATCAGGCCGGCTACCGTATCAAACTCTTGATCAGAAAACTTGGAGCCTAAGGCTTCATTTAAGTCATCGATCTCGGTAATGCCCTTCACCCGCCAGTGCCCACGCCGATCAGGAATAATATTATCTTCGGCTTCGTCGTAATCGAATTCGTCTTCGATATCGCCAACAATTTGCTCCATCACATCTTCAATGGTTACTAGCCCCGCCACGCCGCCGTATTCATCCACCACAATCGCCATATGGTTGCGATTATTACGGAAGTCTTTAAGCAGCACATTCAGGCGTTTAGATTCGGGGATATACACCGCTGGGCGCAGCATATCGCGCACGTCAAATTCCTCATCGCTGGCGTAATAACGCAGCAAGTCTTTAGCCAGCAACACGCCTAAGACCTTGTCTTTGCTGCCATCCACCACAGGAAAGCGCGAGTGAGCGGTTTCAATCACATAGGGAATAAATTTGGCGGGGGCATCATTGATATCGATGATGTCCATTTGGCTGCGCGGCACCATCACATCGCGCACCTGCATATCGCCGACATTTAACACACCTTCGATCATGCCCAGCGCATCGGCATCGAGCAGTTGGCGTTCAAATGCTGAGTGGAGAATTTCTACGAGCTGACCACGATCTTCTGGCTCTCGTAATAAGAAGTGGGTCAAACGTTCAAGCCATGATGACTTGGGGGTGTTCGTTTTCGGTGATACCGAGGGGTAATCATCCATTATGGCGTAAAGATCCAATGATAAAGAAGAACGAATGATACCGGAAGATCGTGCTTTTTGGGTTACAGCGGCATTGGTGATAGTGGGGATGATGGAGTTTTGGTGAATTGGCAACATCAGCCCCCATACAAATTAGGCGAATGTTATTTTTCTGCCGCGTAAGGATCGCTAATGCCTAGTGTTGCCAGTAGCTTGGTTTCAAGCGTTTCCATGGCTTCTGCCTCATCTTCTTCAAGGTGATCATAGCCCTGCAAATGCAGTACGCCATGAATGGTGAGATGGGCGTAGTGGTCAATCAGACTGATATTTTGTTCCAGTGCTTCTTTCTCTACTACCTGCGCACAGAACACGATATCGCCCATCAGAGGCAACCCTGGAACATCGGGCATGTCTTCATCAAAAGTAAAAGTGAGCACATTGGTGGCGTAATCTTTGCCGCGGTAATCGCGGTTCAACTGCTGGCCTTCCTCGGTATCCACAATTCTGAAGGTGATTTCTGCCGTGGCAATCTCAGGTAGGAGCGCGGCCTCCGCCCAGATTTGAAACTGTGCCGTGCTGGGTAGGCCGGTGGCGGTGCTTTCTATTTGATGGCAGATTTCTAAACGTTGCTTCATAAGTGATCTTTGTAAATGTTGTCGCTTAAAAATTTGGCGATACTGGTTTGATGTGGATTGCAGTACAACTACGTAAATTGGCTGATCGCTGATGCCAGCGACTTTAGATCAGCCCGTGTGAATTAACGCTCGGCACAACTGATGTACAACGCTTCTGGCCCCTTGCCTGCAAAACCTTCCGTCGATAACTCACCATTTGTGCGTAAGCGTGCCACGCCAGCATTTTTTTGCTGTTTGGATTTTTTAACCGCGGCGGTTAATGCCGCCTTGTCTGCGTCTACCAGCATGGCCAGAAAAGGCACTTCACTTTCAAACAAGATCGCGGATTGTACAGGCAAGCCCTGGAAGGTGTAGCCCGCTGCTACTTTTAGCTCTGTGCCAAAAACCTGATTTAGCGGCACATTGGCCATCTTTGCTAGCCAATTGGGAATCCCTGCGTTATTAAACTCCATATTTTGGCAATTGAACGTTTTTGCCAGTTTGGGATTCACGGTTGGTTTGCTGCTGGCCGCAGGCTTGGATGCAGCGCTGGTGCCGCCAAACTGATAGAGACCATTGAACATTACATCACCCCAATTGCTAGAACAACCATCAACTTGCATCAATAAGCCATCTTTGGCCGGGGTCAGAAGCATCTGACAGTTACCTTCATTGAAAAGCCAGCCTTCACCCACTGCTTTGAGTTTGCCTTCGCCTGAACCTGAACGGTTGCTGGTTCCGGCTGATTTGCCCGCAACTTCCAGTGAAAACTGGCCATTTTCTGAAATGACTAAGGTGCGCTCAAACAGTTTGTTATTGGCATTGTACTGGCCTGTTTTAGGCAGTGACTGGTTGTCGGCCCAGGCAGGCAAACTCAGTGCCAAGCTGGCAAAAAGGGTGAGTGAAAGTTGGCGGGGGCTAGCATGCTGGTGCTGGTGGGGCGTTTGCATTAGAAATATTCTCCAAAGTTAGGCTTTAGTTTAAATATTCTTGAGCGCGCAATGATTTTAACTCAAGCAGATTCCGAGAAAACGGTGTTTCGCTATGGATCAAAGTTTACAAGGTCAGGGAAAGTTGATATTGCCTTGATCGAATTGTATACAACTCACAAACTGACAGGCAGCTTCAGCCTTCTGTATTTAACCGAAAATCACCCCGTCATATTATTTGCTGCGCTTGGTATCATGCAAATTGTTGTAATTTCTGCTTAATTTCCGCTATTTCACCCAAATAACGCGTCATAAGGGAGGGCTGACGCTTTATCGTGCCTAGGGTCTGTTGACGTTTCATTCACAATTGCGCTGAGCCGGAAAATGGCTAGGCACAAGGCATGCGACGAGGGCAATAACGGGTTATTGTCGAGGAGCATAACGCAGTGAATGGCCATTTTCCGGCTCAGCCCTTCGGGTTTGACCCATTTTTGGGGCTGCACAGCGTTAAAAATCGCTAATGGTACTCGTACCATGTCGCAATTTTTGCCTTGTTCAGCCCCAAAAATGGGCCAAACGCAGCCGTGAATGAAACGTCAACAGACCCTAGGTGTTTGTAGGCATTGAATTATCTGAGGCTGGGCGAAACCCGAGTACTTATTTAACATCGCTCGTGGGTTGCACCTCATAGGCGATAAGCAAAAAATAATAATATGAATCAGTTGGTTAATTCTTAATTTGATTATGCTTCTTGCTTGTTTTTGTCGTTTACCTGTGATGATCGATAAGGAATATAAGCTGTAGGGGAGCAGCTTTATTCTTTACGCTTTGCTGCTTCACGTTCTTGCGTTTTCTTGGCATAGGCCTTGACTATTTTTTGCACCAGCGGGTGGCGAACTACATCTTCGCTGGTGAAGTGGTGCAGGGCAATGCCATTGATCTCTTGCAGCACCTCTTGCGCATCATTTAGGCCGGATTTTTGATGCTTAGGTAAATCGATCTGGGTTGGGTCGCCCGTGATGACGGCTTTAGAGCCGAAGCCGATGCGGGTTAGAAACATCATCATTTGTTCTGGTGAGCTGTTTTGCGCTTCGTCCAAAATAATAAAGCTGTTGTTGAGGGTTCTACCGCGCATAAAGGCCAGTGGGGCAATCTCTATAATGCCTTTTTCAAACAGCTTGGTTACTTTATCAAAGCCCATTAAATCGTAAAGTGCATCGTAAAGTGGGCGAAGATAGGGGTCGATTTTCTGTACTAAATCGCCTGGTAAAAAGCCGAGTTTTTCGCCTGCTTCTACGGCGGGGCGAACTAAGACCAAGCGTTTGACCAGATCGCGCTCTAAGGCATCCACGGCGCAAGCGACGGCCAGATAAGTTTTACCTGTGCCTGCTGGCCCAATGCCAAAGGTAATGTCGTGATCCTGAATCGCTTTGATATAGCCCGTTTGGCGAGGCGTTCTACCGCGTAAATCATGGCGCTTGGTGCGCAGCGGGGTGGTGTTTTCTTCGATATAGGCAGGGGCTATATTTTGCGTGAGTTCGATAATCGATAGCTGCAAATCATCCCGCTCTAGTGGCTCTTCGGCCATCGCATAAAAATGCTCTAGCAGGCTGATGCCCTGCTGCAAGTTTTTGGCGCTGCCGCTTACCCGAAACTGCTCATTTCGCCGCACGATGGTGATATCCAGCGCAGTTTCAATTTGTTTGAGATTTTCGTCGAGTGAGCCGCAGAGATTGTTTAAGCGGCGGTTATCAACAGGCGTGAAGTGGATAATTTGGCTATTCAAAAGCGAGCTCTTTTCAAATAATCGAGAAGTAAAACCCAAACCTTGAACCACGGAGGGCACAGAGAACACAGAGTTACACGGAGAAAGACCAAAGAAAAATGAATTATCATTGTTTTGCCTCTGTGCTACTCCGTGTTCTCCTTTCCTCCGTGTTTTAAGATTTGGGTTTGTTGTTATTTAATGCTTGAGGTTTGGCACACCACGGCGATCGATCCAGAAGTCGCGGATTTCTGGGATGATATCGACCAAGGACGCGGCAACTTCGTGTTCGAATTCGGCCATGTCTTGCCCATCTTTTTCTAGATCGGCACGGCCTTCGTCGTCGGCACAAACCAAAATCGGGTAGACAAGCTGGGCGTATTCTTCATCGTCCATCATTTCTTGCCAGGCCTCTGGGTTCATCGATGTTGCCAGCGTAAAGCCGTAGCACCATTGCTGCGAGATATCCTGGCCGCTTTCTTCATCTACATAAACAATCGGGCTAAAGACGTTTTCGGCATCGGCCAGCTCGTCCATCAGTTGGTTGTATAGGCGCAGAATCAAGCCTTCAATTTTTTCTTTTTCTGCAACGGATGCAAATTTAGGACGTTCGCCGTTTTCGCCCCAGACTTGGGAAAACCATTTGTCTGCGGGGATTTCTTCTGGGCCAACGAGTTGTGCCGTCAGGAAACCATGCAACATGGATAAATCCATTGCTTGTTCTGGGGCCACATCAGATTCTAAAAAATCGGCCAGCAGGTCGAGGTCGTCGTCGCTTAGAACGGCAAAAAGTTCAGCATCTTTTGGCGATAGCATGTGTTTTCCTTGGGTAATGCGCAAAGGTGAATAGCTTGATGGGCTATATCCTACTGCTTTTGGCGGGAGCGTTGATGCCTATCATAAACTATGTGTGCAAGGCACGCTGCCTATGTACCATCGTTTGATGCAAGGTAGGTGTAGGGTGAGCAGGGTTTATGTGCCCACGCAGCCTTGTTTAGCTTGTGGATAGCTGGGTAGGTAATCTACCCAGCTTAAACCGTAGCTATATTACTTCACCACTATTTCGCCCTTTAGGCTGTGTGGGAAGGTTTCGGTGATCAGCACTTCTACAAACTGATTGATTAAGCGTGGATTGCCAGCAAAGTTAACAATGCGGTTGTTATCCGTGCGGCCAGCTAGCTCTTGTAGCTCGGGGTTTTTACGCGCCATGCCTTCCACCAGCACACGTTGCACGGTGCCGATCATGTTTTTGTTTACGTCCAGCGCTAGCTCATCGATGCGGGCTTGCAGACGTCTGAGACGGGTGAGTTTTAGTTCTTCCGGCACATCATCCGGTAAATCGGCAGCGGGTGTACCTGGGCGGCGGCTATAAACAAAGCTAAACGATGCATCAAAACCTACATCGTTAATTAGCTTCATCGTGCGTTCAAAATCGTCTTCGGTTTCGCCAGGAAAGCCGACGATAAAGTCAGAGCTTAGGCAAATATCAGGGCGGGCATCTTTGAGCTTACGTACTAAGGATTTGAATTCTAGCGTGGTATAGCCGCGCTTCATATTCACTAGCACGCGGTCTGATCCCGCTTGTACTGGTAAATGTAGGTGTGAAACAAGTTTTGGCAGAGTGCGATAGCAGTCCACAATTCGCTGTGTCATTTCACGCGGATGGCTGGTGGTGTAGCGCATGCGCTCGATGCCCGGGATTTCGTGCACGTATTCAAGCAGGGTGGCAAAATCGGCGATTTCGCCGTCTTCCATCGGTCCGCGATAGGCGTTTACATTTTGCCCAAGCAGGGTGATTTCTTTTACACCTTGCGCAGCAAGGCCAGCTACTTCGGCTAGCACTTCTTCAAACGGGCGGCTAAATTCGGTGCCACGGGTGTAAGGCACCACGCAGAACGAGCAATATTTGCTACAGCCTTCCATGATCGATACAAAGGCCGTTGCGCCTTCAACGCGGGCTGGCGGCATATTGTCGAATTTTTCGATTTCAGGGAAAGAAATATCCACCTGAGAAATACCACTGCTGCGGCGAGCGGCAATGAGATCTGGCAGGCGGTGCAAGGTTTGCGGGCCAAATACCATATCCACATAGGGTGCGCGTTTTACAATCGCCGCGCCTTCTTGCGAGGCCACACAGCCGCCCACGCCAATCAATAGATTTGGGTTTTTAAGCTTAAGTTCACGCACACGGCCAAGATCTGAAAACACTTTTTCCTGCGCTTTTTCGCGCACGCTACAGGTGTTAAACAAAATCACATCGGCTTCTTCAACATTGTCGGTCTGCGTTAAGCCTTCGGATGCGTGGAGTACGTCGGCCATTTTGTCCGAATCGTATTCGTTCATCTGGCAGCCGAAGGTCTTAATAAATACTTTCTTGCTCATTATTGCGTGCTCTACGTGTTAAGTTTTACTTCAAGTATCACTGATACGAATCGTATTCTTTAGTGCTTATTATAATCTCGTAGGGCGGGTGAAACCCGCGTATGTTTTAGCATTGCTCGCGGGTTTCACCCGCCCTAACAAGTGCTACTTATGTGCTTTCATTACTTCATTTTTAGCTGTTTATTCCGTGATAATCGCTTTCGGGCGGGCTTTTAAAGTGGCTACTTCATCATTTGTGAGCAGCCACAGCCGCCATACATTGCCCGAGGTGGCTTCAATCTGAAACCAAACGGTGGCTTGCTGCGGCATATGGCTTTGCATGATGAGCGCGTTGTTTTGCCCGTAGATGCGCAGCCCAGGGGCAGTGCGGTAAATTTTGTCGTCAATTTTAATTTCTGGGATGGCCGCGGCTTTGAGTTCGCCGAGCTGTCCATCCATAGGAATGGTTCTTGCTGCATAGCATGGGATTGCCGTAACAAGGGCCAGCCAAAACAAGCACTTATGCATGAGTTACTTTCCACGTGATGGAAAACCCGCAATGGTAACATGGTGCCCGCATTGAAAGCACCGCCATCGGGAAGATTGCCTGTTTTATACCGCCGCCACCTTGGTGGGGCGTGGGCTGGAGGTTTGCAGCTTTATTTACTGATGTTGTTACACAGCAAGGACAACAAATAGGCAGTCCACTAAAAACACAAAAAGCACGAACAGATGCTACATCATTACTTTCTAATTGATAGTTGTAGGTTGGTGCTGAGTAAAACCAAGCCCAACAATACGATGAAGCATGTTGGGCTTCGCATGCTCAGCGCCAACCTACACGATATGTCCATATTCCAAAATAGATGGAGAGTATCTCTGTTTGATTCGTTTTTTTCGTGTATTTAGTGTTTTTCGTGGACAAATAGTCTTTGTGCATAGCCTTAGTTATTTATTGCAGAGCTCGGCCAATTTTAATTGTGGCGGCGATATTCCTAGCGCAAAGGCGTACGTTTTCTTTAGCCTGTGCCAGTGCTTCTTCGATGGATACCGCGCGGTTTAAAACGCTGAATACCGCTTCAATGCCATGCTGATGCACTACGCCTACGTCGGTGCTAAGGCAGCCTGCGATGCCAATCACTGGGATATTAAAAACCTTGGCCATTTGCGCTACGCCCATGGGTGTTTTGCCGTGTATGGTCTGGCTATCCATACGGCCTTCTCCGGTGATGACTAGGTCTGCGCCTTGTAAAAGCGCAGCAAATTGTACGGCTTCCAGCACAATTTCTACGCCGGGGCGTAGGCTGGCGTTTAAAAAAGCCAATGCTGCTGCCCCCATGCCGCCCGCCGCGCCGCTACCCTTGGTTAAGGCAATATCCAGGCCGATTTGCTCTTTAATCATGCGGGCGTAATGGCTAAGGCTGGCGTCAAGGATTCTAACCATCTCTGGCGTTGCGCCTTTTTGTGGGCCAAACACCGCCGCTGCACCCTGCTCGCCGGTGAGCGGGTTATCTACATCGCAAGCCACGTCTATTTTGCATTGCGCGATCCGCGGGTCAAGCCTAGATACATCAATTAGAGCCAGCTGGTTTAAACCGGCAGCCCCAAAGCCCAGCGCTGCACCGGCTTGGTTTAAAAAACGCCCACCTAGCGCTTGGATCATTCCCATGCCGCCATCGACTGTCGCGCTGCCGCCTATGCCCAAAATAATATGCGTGGCACCGCAGTCTAGTGCGGCGAGGATGAGCTCGCCGGTGCCGTAGCTAGTGGTGAGCATAGGATTGCGTAGGGCAGGGGGAACCAGTGTTAAGCCGCTGGCTGCCGCCATCTCGATAATGGCGGTTTGGCCATCACCCGATAAGCCAAAAAAAGCACTGACACATTCGCCCAGCGGGCCGGTCACTGATTGCTGAATCATGCGCCCACCAGTGGCAGCCACTAAGGCTTCAACCGTGCCTTCGCCACCATCTGCCACGGGAATTTTTATATATTGGGCATCGGGTAGAACTTCCCTAAAGCCCGCTTCAATTTGCGTGGCAACGTCTAGGGCTGAAAGGCTTTCTTTGTAGGAATCGGGGGCAATAATAATTTTCATGATCGCAAACCTTAAAATTTAAGCACACCAAAAATCAGCGTAGAGACAATCGTAATCGACAAACCAACCGCTGTTTCGTAGGGAATGACTTTAAGCCGCTCGGTAATGCTCATATTGACTGCCCCGCCTGTGGCGTGGAAAAAACTACCGTGCGGCATATGATCAAATACCGTGGAGCCAGCATGAATCATGGCGGCACCCGCTAAGGCAGGCACTCCCAACTCTAGCAAGGTGCTGCTAAATACCTGCGCCGCCACTACGGTGCCAGCGGTGGTAGAAGCGGTTGCCAGTGACATCAGCGCACCAGATATCGGGGCCAGCATATAGGCTGGCAGGCCCGAGCCTTGTAGCGCTTCGATCAGCACGGTTTTCAGGCTGGATGCGCCGATAATCCCCGCTAACGTGCCCGTACCCAGCAGCATAATCGCCACCGGAGCCATACGGCCTAAGCCCGCTACGGCAAATTGATTGCTGTCTTTAAAGCGGCCCATTGCCAGCGCACCCAATAAGCCACCTAAGGGCAGGGCTAACATGGGATCAATCACGACATCAAATAAAGGCCTGAGTGATAAAAGCACAATGGCCACGACAGGGGCCACAATGGCGGTGGCAAAAGAAGGCAGGGCGTGGCGATCAAAGGCCACAACTTCGGCGCTTTCGACTTTGCTTCCCTTATTCACCAGCGTTTTAGCAATAAAGTATGCCACTACCAGCCCAACTAAGCCTGGCACTATCCCTGCGGCCATCACTGAGGTCAGTGGTACATGAAAGGCATCGGATGCGGCAATGGCATTGGGATTGGGCGACATCACATTCCCCGCCTTGCCCCCGCCTATCATGGCCAGCAAAATCGCCATTTTGGATAAATCGGCTTGGCGCGCAATCGCGAGGGCAATGGGGGCGACGGTAATCACCGCCACATCAATAAACACGCCGACTGCGGTTAAAATCATGGTGGCAATAGCCAGCGCCAGCAGGGCGCGTGTTTCGCCCACTTTTTTGACTATGGTATCGGCAATACTGGCCGCTGCGCCAGATTCGATCAATACCCCCGCCAGCACACCGGCCGCCAAAATACGCATCACGGCAGGGATAATACCTTTGGCCCCACCCATCATTAAATTCACGGTGGCGCTTAAATCGACCCCACCCACAATCCCACCCACTAAAGCGCCAACAATCATGCCGTAGGCGGGCGGTACTTTTCGTAAAATCAGAAAAATGGCGACAACAAGTGCGCTGATGGCTCCTAATGAACTGACTTCCATAATGGGTGGCTCCTGTTTGGGCGGGATCTTGCGATGGCTAATGAACAGGATAAACACTCTGCTACAGAGCTACTTCGTGCGGATGCCTGAAAATTTACAAAAATTAAGGCATATTTACTGGAGTTTTTTACAGTATATGGGGAGGAGTCGATGTTTTTATGCGGCGCAGTATGATGGCCTGCTGTGCCAGACTACATCGCTATGCCAGCTGCAAAGCCGCATAAAGTAAAAATCGCTCGTCGGTTTTGCTTAAGGTAAGCCCTGTTACAGCCTCGATCCGGCTTAGGCGGTAATCCAAGGTGTTGCGATGAATATGCAAAGCCTGTGCGGTTTCAACGGGGCGGGTGTCGCAGGCAAACCATGCGGCTAGGGTTTTGCGTAGCTGGCCATTGCTATCTTGCTGCTCTAGTTTTTTTAAGGGAATGCGCAGCTGGGCGGCCTGCCAGCCAGAATTTAGCCCCGCTAGCAGCACTGGCAGGCTTAAATCCTGATAGAAAAAACAAGCCCGTTCAGGATTGCGCGCTTTGCCCGTTTGCAAGGTGGTCACGGCGCTTTGATAAGATAGTGCCACGGCATTGGCGGCGCAAAAATATTGCCCCAGTGCAATGCGCACACCCAATTTGCTTTTACTGGCTACGCGGGTCAGTAAATCGTGCACACGTTGCCGGTGCTCTTCTGGGTTCCAGCGGCCCTGATGATCTAAAGCGGGCTTAAGCACCACGAGTTCGGTTAAAGAAACCGTGGCAACCAGATTATCCCGCTCTGGGGTGCTGAGCAGGGTTTGTAATTCTTGTAACTCGGCTAGCGCAGCATCAATGCCTAATGCGCCACTATCTACCTCGATCACTGCCACTACGCGTGGGCGGCGGATATCCACGCCCAGCTTTTGCGCCCAAGCTTCCAAATCAGAATGCGGCGCGGCTTCGCCTTTGCCGCCTTTGATGAGTTGCAAAACCAGCTCTTCGCGGTAGCGGGTGTCTCGGCCTAAGGCCTGAATCAACCTTGCTTGCTCCAAGCTCATTTCGGCCGTCATCCTAACTAGCTCGCCGTAATGGCGCACCGCATCGGGCTGGCCGGTGATGCCAACCACGCCCACAATCTGTCCTGCAAGGCGCAGGGGCAAATTCACCCCGGGGCGCACGCCATGCAGCTGCTGCGCCATGGCGTCGTCAATTTCTACCGTGCGCTGCTGCGACAGCACTAGCAAAGCGCCTTCATGCTGCTGGCCGATTCTGGAGCGATCGCCACTGCCGATCAAGGTGCCGGATGCATCGATCACATTGACGTTACAGCTGATGATCGCCATGGTGCGATCGACGATTTCCTGAGCAAGGCGGGCATTGAGCAGCGACATAAAAGGCCTGTGGTAGTGGTGTGAGAGACTTATAGATGTTACGCACAACGATTATTAGTCCACGAAAAGCAACCAAATACACGAAAAATAAGCGATCAAACGTGGATGATTTTCCTCGGTTTTTTATCACGGCGCGTCGGCCTGAATTCTTGCATTTATAGTGATTTTGAAATTTTTTTATTAAAGCTATTCAAGGCTGATTGTAGGGCGGGTGCAACCCGCGAGCAATGCTGAATAAACACGCGGGTTTCACCCGCCCTACGATATTTATAATGAGATTGAGCAAGAGGCATAGTCAGGTAATTTAATGCCTGTTTTTCTCCGTGGTTCAAGGGTTGGGTTTTGATTTGTAACATCAGTAATTAAAAGGATTTCTAAGTGATTGTCGTTATTTTTGAAGTGTGGCTTAGCCCTGAGCAGCAGCCGGAATACCTAAGCCTTGCGGCAGATTTACGCGAGGAACTGATGCAGCAAGACGGGTTTATTTCGATAGAGCGTTTTAATAGCCTGAGTGAGACGGGCAAGATGCTTTCTCTGTCTTTCTGGCGTGACGAAGCAGCGGTTAAAGCGTGGCGTTGCAGCGCCATGCACCGCGATGCGCAATCGCAAGGGCGGCAGGGCGTGTTTGAAAATTACCGACTGCGTGTAGCCTAGGTGGCGCGGGATTATGGCATGGCCGAACGGGGGCAAGCTCCGGCTGACAGTGTGTGTTTACATGGTTAGGTGAATAAGAGGGTGGCTATATTTACATACAACTCCACTACTTTTTTACGACAAAAGAAGAGTTATTCCGATGTTATGCTATCCGCCTTGCCCTGTTGGCTGTAAGGAATGATGCGTGATGGTTTGGACGTTTAAGCGTTGGTCATGGCTGCGTATGCTGGTGGTTGTCATACTGCTGGCTCTGCTTGGCTGGGGAATTAAAGCGATTTTTTTCCCTAGCAAAGCAGCACCTCAATACACCACGGCAAAGGTGGCAAAGGCTGATTTAGAAAACGCGGTGCTGGCGACAGGTACTTTGCAGGCATTTCGTAAGGTGGACGTGGGGGCGCAGGTTTCTGGGCAGCTGCAAAAGCTGGAAGTAGCTCTGGGCGATAGGGTGAAAAAAGGCCAACTGCTGGCGACGATTGATCCGGAGCTGGCGCAAAACGAGGCACTGAATGCCGAGGCTTCATTGGAAGGATTACTCGCGCAAAGGCAATCTACTTTGTTGCAATTAGAGCAGGCCAAAATAGAATTAGCCCGTCAGCAAACCATGCTGAGCCGTGAAGCCACATCAAGGCAGGCAGTCGAGGACGCAAGTTTAAAGCAAAGAACGCTGCAATCTGATTTGGTACAGCGCGATGCCGATGTCAAAAAAGCCAAGCTTACGCTTGATTCTGCAAAAACCCGTCTTGGTTACACCCGCATTCTTGCGCCGATTGATGGCGAAGTGGCGGCGATTACCACGCTGGAGGGGCAAACCGTGATTGCGGCCCAGCAAGCGCCTAATCTTTTAACCTTAGCCGATTTAGACACTATCACCGTGAAAGCGCAGATTTCTGAGGCGGATGTGATGAAAATCCACGCTGGGCAGGTCGTTTACTTCACCACGCTGGGCCAGCCGGATAAGCGCTATTACGGCAAGCTGCGTGCCATTCAGCCCACACCAGAGAAAGTAAACAACGCTATTTTTTATAATGCGCTGTTTGAAGTGCCTAATCCTAAGCATGAGCTACGCCAAGATATGACGGCGCAGGTGGCGATTGTGCTTGATCACCTGAAAAGCGTGTTAAGCATTCCAACCATTGCGCTGGGCGTGCGGGCAAAAGACGGGCGTTACACGGTGCAGGTGGTGGGGGCAGACGGCATTGCAGTGAATCGGCAGATAAAAACTGGCATCAATAATAATGTGCAGGTAGAGGTGCTAGATGGCTTAAAAGAAGGCGATCTGGTGGTAACTGGCGACGCCGCCTCGGGTAAATCTGATACCAGCGTATCGATTGGAGCATAGCGTGCGTAAGCCTCTTTTAGAGCTGACGAATATTGTTCGCAGCTTTCCGGCGGGTGAAAGCGAAGCCGTGGTGCTGGATCAGGTGAGCCTTTGTATTCATGCAGGTGAAATGGTCGCCATTGTGGGCGCATCTGGCTCGGGCAAATCAACGCTGATGAATATTTTGGGTTGCTTGGATAAGCCTACCTCCGGCACTTATTTAGTCAACGGGCGTGATGTGTCGGGCTTAGATAGCGATGAGCTGGCAGGCTTGCGCCGTGATCGTTTCGGCTTTATTTTTCAGCGCTACCATCTCTTGCCGCATTTATCTGCGCAGGGCAATGTGGAAATGCCCGCAGTGTATTCGGGTCTGGCAAGAGCTACGCGGCAGCAACGTTCGCAAGCACTGCTCAGCCGTTTAGGCCTTAGCGATAAGCTTGAACACCGCCCTTATCAGCTTTCGGGCGGGCAGCAGCAGCGGGTCAGTATTGCCCGTGCGCTAATGAATGGCGGCGAGGTCATTTTGGCCGATGAGCCAACCGGTGCGCTGGATAGCCATAGCGGCGAAGAAGTCATGAATATCCTGCGCGAGCTACACGCGCAGGGGCATACCGTTATTATTGTTACCCATGATCATAAAGTGGCCGATTGCGCTGAGCGGATTGTTGAGATTAGCGATGGCCGCATCGTGGCCGATCGTAGCAAGCCGGTGAATGCCACCGTTGAAGGAAAAATCGCTCCGCATGCAGCAGAGGCCAAATCCTTAAGAATTGTTGCTGATCGTTTTTTAGCGGCTTTAAATATGGCGTGGCGGGCGATGTCGGCTAACCGTATGCGCACCTTACTGACCATGCTGGGTGTGGTGATTGGCATTACTTCGGTGGTGTCGATTGTGGCGATTGGCGAGGGGGCTAAACATAAAATTTTGCAAAATATTGGTGAGATTGGCAGCAACACTATGAGCATCTTCCCCGGCAAAGACTGGGGTGACGATAGGGCGGGTAGCATGCGCACGCTGCTGCCTGGCGATCTTAGCGCGTTGCAGTCTATGCCCTTTGTGGATAGCGTGACGCCTAGCACCAGTACCAGCTTACGCTTGCGGCACCGCGCTCTGGATGTCAACAGTAGTGTGAGCGGGGTAGGGGAGTTTTATTTCCGCGTGAATGGCCTAAAGCCTGCATTAGGGCGGTTTTTTAATGCTGAAGATGTCGCTCGGCAGGCACAGCTGGTAGTGATTGATGAAAACACGCAGCGTAAATTATTCGCCAAAGGTGCAGATCCACTAGGGAAGGTGATTTTAGTGGGTAACTTACCTGCCACGGTGATTGGCGTGGCGGCAGATAATAAGAGCGGTTTTGGCGGTGGTGGGCAAAACCTACAGGCTTGGCTGCCTTTTACCACCACGGCCAACCGTTTGTTTGGTCAGCAGTATTTCAACAATATCACCGTGCGGGTAAAGGACGGCCAATCCTCTGCTGCGGCCGAGCAAAGTATAGAAAAACTGCTGACTCTGCGCCACGGCAGCAAGGATTTCTTTATCTACAACATGGACAGCCTAGTTAAAAAAATCGAGCAAACTAGCCAGATGCTGGCCTTGCTGCTGTCGATGATTGCACTGATTTCCCTTGTAGTTGGCGGCATCGGTGTGATGAATATTATGTTGGTATCGGTGACTGAGCGAACGCGGGAAATTGGGATTCGGATGGCGGTGGGTGCAAGGCAAAGCGATGTAATGCAGCAGTTTTTAACCGAATCAGTACTGGTCTGCTTGATAGGCGGCGTGATTGGCGTGCTGTTATCACTGGGTATTGGCGCATTAGTGCAGTTTTTCTTACCGGATTGGAAAATGATTTTCTCCCTAGGCTCTTTTGTTGCCGCCTTTATCTGCTCAACGCTGATCGGCGTTTTCTTTGGCTTTTTGCCCGCGCGCAATGCCGCACGATTAGACCCCATTGAAGCGCTAGCCCGAGAATAAGCATGAAAAAAATACTTTTACTCTCGCTACTGCTAACAGGTTGCGGCTCCTTACTTAGCCCTGAGCAAAGCGCGCCATTACCGGCTTTGCCTGCCAACTGGGTAGAGTCTTCTGCTGCCGCAGAACAGCAGAGTGGCGCGTGGTGGTTGGCTTTTAATGATGCCAAGCTAACTGCGCTGATAAATGATGCTTTGCACAGTAATGCAGATTTATCCGTGGCGGCCATTAGGCTGCGGCGTGCTCACTTAAAAGAAGGGCAGAGCGAGCACGCCGCAGCCCCAGTCTTAGGTGTGGGTGGCGGAGGCAGTATCAGCCGCAGTTTTGATCCGGTACTCAATAAGCAAAATTATAATCTGAGCGCCACGGCCAGCTATGAGTTTGATCTGTGGGGCAAGTTGGTCAGCGATAGAAAAGCCGCTAGAGAAGAAAGTATTGCCTCTGAGGCAGACCGGCAGGCGCTTAAATTGTCTATTGCTAGCAGTGTGGCCAATCAGTATTGGAGCATTGCCTTGCTGGAACAGAAGCTAGCGGCCAGTACGCTGAATTTGCAGCAGCTGCGCCAAGTATTGGAGCTGTTACGCATTAAAGACGAGGCAGGCGCACTCGCCAAAAGTGAGGTGCTGAGCGCTGAGCAAGGCTTAATCAGCGAAGAAGCCAACCATACCCTGCTATTACAGCAGAGAAAAAGCGCTTTTTATAGCCTGAGTCTATTATTTGATCGGCCACCGCAAAGCTTTACGCTGGCCGGTGCCAGCCTGCCGCAGGGTGTTTTACCTGTAATTGCAGCTGGGATACCGAGCGAGGTTTTAGCTAGACGCCCAGATTTGCAGGCGATGGAGGCCAGATTAAGAGCTAGCCTTGCGCAGATTGATATCGCCAGAGCGGCGTTTTACCCCAGTATTTCGCTCACATCTAGCTTAGGGAGCAGTAGTTCTGCACTGGCAGAGCTGTTTCAGAACCCTTTGGCCTCTGCTGGGCTAAATTTGGCGCTGCCATTTATTGATTGGAATAAGCATCAGCTGAATCTGGATATCACGCGTACGCAGTATGAAGAGCAGCTCACCATTTTTAGGCAGACACTCTATAAAGCGCTGGCTGAAACCGAGCAGGGGCTGGATGCCAGAATGCGCTTGGCCGAGCAAAACCAGCAGTTGGCGCGCTCAGCGCAGCTGGCTAGTAAGCTAGATGATATTGCCTTGGTGCGCTTTGAAGCGGGGGCCACAGATATCCAGCCATGGCTGGACGCTAGCGCCCGCCGCCGCAACGCCCAAACCAGCCTGTTGCAAAACCGCTTTGATCAGGTGAGTAATCTGCTGGCGTTATATAAAACGCTGGGCGGGGCGGTGGAGTAATTGCTTTAAGCTAATGCTAAACCAGATGGAACTGTTTCATCTCTGCCGACAGCGCTTTAGATAGCTCGCGTAGGCGGCGGGCATTGCCTGAGGCTTTTTCAACGGCGCTGCTGCTGGCTGAGGCCAACTGAGAAACGCGGTCGATATTATCTACAACCTTATTGGCCTCCTGTGACTGTTGTTGCAGCGAGTGGCTGATATCGTCAATAACGCTACTCATTGCCCCGGCATCAAGGCGAATTGTTTCTATAGCGCTGCCTGCTCGGCTGGCAAGCTCTACGCCGATTTCGACTTTGTTTACGCCATTATTCATATGGACTGCCGTGTATTCGGTGCCTTCTTGTATTTTGCGCACCTTATCGGTGATTTCTTGTGTGGAGCTGGCGGTGCGTTCGGCAAGTTTGCGAACCTCATCTGCAACTACGGCAAAACCTCGGCCTTGCTCGCCTGCGCGTGCGGCTTCAATTGCGGCATTTAAAGCCAGCAGATTAGTTTGGTCGGCAATATCCCGGATCACCTGCACGATAACGGAAATCTGCTGAGCATGGCCGGTCAGCATGGCTACGCTGCCGGAGGCTTCCTGCACCGTAGCCGCGATGGTTTTAATGCTGTCTACCGTTTCACGAATCACTTGGTCGCCACGCGTTAAGGTCTGGCTGGAAGAGCGGGTCATTTCACTCGCATTGCTGGCATTGTTTGAAATCTGATTAATGCTGCTGACCAGCTGCTGCACCGTTTCTCGCATGGCTAACATTGAATCTGACTGAGTTTTAACCAGTTCTTCTGCATCATTAGATGCGGTGCTGATTGCATCCGAGCCATTCTCAATTTCTTTAGCAGCGTCTGAAACCTGCTGCATGATATGGCTTAATTTAAGCTGCATATCGGCCATCAGAGCCAGAAAACTTTCGGGGTCACGCCCACCAGATTCAATCCTGTGGGCAAAATCGCCGGCAGCCATATAGGCAATGTGCTGTCTTGCTTCCTCTACTGTGCCGCCTACGGTGTTGCGCAAAGCCACAAAGGTACGCCACAGCATAAACAGGGTTACTAGCCCGACTATGATAAAGGCCACTTTAGCAATGCTGGCCAGCTGGTTAGCATCCTGCACGGCTTTTTCTGTACGGCTTTCAAGCAGGGCATAAAACTCATCAATAGGCTGCATGATTTTGGCTTTGTTGGTGTGGTAGTTCTTATCGTGCATCATGGCCCGCGCCTTGGCATAGCCTTCTTCTGCGCCTTCTCCGGTTTTTTTGACGAGGCCCATGGCCTCTACTTCAGTATTGACTAGGCCATCTGAGTTCTTTTTGGCTTCGGTGAGTTTGCCAAATTCCTGTTCGGTAAAACCCAGCTCTTTCATCATTTCTAATAGTGGGCGTTTTACGCCAGAATCGGCTCTGGGGGGCGTGCCCGTGGCCGCTACAAAATCCCAGTAGATGCGGTTGTAGTTTTCTGGGCGAGCTTTTTCGCCATTACGAATTGCCAGAATATCCATATATTGCCGCTCATAAGCTGGGTCTCTCGATACCACATAGGTGCGTGCCAGCCGAGTTAAATCATCGGAAGACTGGCGTAGTTCATCGGCAAGCAGATAGGACTGATAGCGTTGCAAATTAGCGCTGTCTACCCTGAGATGCAGGCTGACATAGACGGCAAATAAGATAACCAGCGCAATCAGGCAAGCGATGGAGATCATCAGGTTTTTTTGGAAAGAAGACATTTTGCACCACCCATTTAAAATTACTCACTCATGCTTACTATGGATGAGCAGCCATCACAAAGCTGCCAAGCTCCTGTTTTAGCTGACAGCAGGTCATGGGCAAGCATAGGGAACTGGTTGGTATTTTTTGCACCAGATGGCGTTGCCGCTGAATAGTGCAGCAATCACTTTGTAGACAAGTATTTAGCTAAAGGTGGTTGTGCGTAAGTAAATGAAGAGGATGGGGAGCGAAGCTAGCTACAGAGCCTAGATGGCAGCATCTGCTTAGGTGGGTATTTGTCAGCTTAATATGGACGTTTTATGAGTTATTTTTAAACAAAACCAGCTCAGGTAATAGAGGTTTTGCCTTGCCTGAGCTGGTTTTTTGCCAAAAAAAAGCTTGGTGACGCGTTATGAAGGATTTTTACGTCTGGATTTTATAGAGAACGAAGAGGGGGGGGCTAGCAATAGAGCCAGAATTAATTATTTACTCTTACGTAGAGCCATATTTACTGCAATGGCTAAAGCAAGCATATGCCGCCTTAGCCGCAGACATGCGGGCTGGCCTACATGGTGGCCTAAAATACTAAAGGTTTTTCAGCCATTCCAGTGCCGACAATCCAGATTTGCGGCCACTGGCCATGCAAGCGGTGATTAAATAGCCGCCGGTGGGCGCTTCCCAATCCAGCATTTCGCCCGAGCAAAACACCCCTGGCATTTTTTCTAGCATCAGCTCTGGGGTCATTGCTGCAAACTTCACACCACCCGCGCTGCTGATCACTTCATCAATTGGGCGTGGTGCAAGTAGCTTGAGCGGCAGGCTTTTAATGGCTGCGGCTAGTTTATCCATATTATTAAAGTCATCGCGAGAGATCTCTTCGCGTAGCAGGCCTGCTTTTACCCCTTCAATACCTAGCTTGCGGCGTAAATGGCTGGCCATAGAATCGGCACCGCGTGGGCGCTTTAAGTCTTCTAATACCCGCTCCAGTGATTTGCCTGGGGCTAAATCAAGCAGGATATCGGCGCTGCCATTGGCTTTAATCTCATCGCGAAAAGCCGCTGCGAAGGTGTAAATTAGGCTGCCTTCAACACCGCCCTTAGTCAGTACAAATTCACCTTGTTTACGCTGGCCTTTAAATTCAATGGCAACGGCTTTGAGTGGCGAGCCAGCGAAGCGCTCACTTAAGTGATCGCTCCAGCCAATATCAAAGCCACAATTGGCAGGCTCTAATGGTGCAATATCTACGCCGCGCTCGCTCAGCAGTGGTTGCCACTTACCATCGGAGCCTAGCTTGGCCCAGCTTGCGCCACCTAAGGCCAGTACGGTGCTGTGGCTACTGCGGCTGATTTCTCCATCGGGCGTATCAAAGCGCAGCAAGCCTGCATCATCCCACCCTAACCAGCGGTGGCGCACATGGATTTTTACGCCGCTGGCACGCAGCCGAGAAATCCACGCTCTGAGCAGGGGGGCGGCTTTCATTTCCTTAGGAAACACACGGCCCGAGCTACCCACAAAAGTTTCGACCCCAAGCCCATGTACCCATTCTTGTAATGCTTCATTGCCAAAAGCCGCTAGCAGAGGCTGTAGCTCTGCACTGCGCTGGCCGTAGCGGGCCAGGAAGGGCGCGGCGGCTTCGGAATGGGTGATATTTAAACCGCCTACACCGGCGAGCAAAAACTTGCGCCCCACTGACGGCATTGCATCATATAAATCGACTTCTACCCCCCCTTGGATGAGTATTTCGGCGGCCATTAGGCCAGCAGGACCACCACCAATAATGGCGACAGATTTGCGGGAAGTAGGAGTAGTAATCATGAAGGGCCTTACAAGTAAAGCTCCCAAATCTGGCGACTGGGGGCGGGTAGAGCAGCAATGCAGCGTGCTTAAAGCGATTATTGCAGTGTATTGCAATGCGTGAATGCGCTGCATTTTAGCAGATTAAAGCGGCTTATATTGCCGGCATAAGTCAGCAATATTGCGATTGGGATTTAGGGCTGTTGTATTTTTTTGCGTGTTTGTTGTGTGTAAGTAATCGTAAGCGTATAAAGGCGGCAAGCATGCCAATCGCATTAAAGGCGTTGCTGCGATGATTTATTTTTCTGCGGTAGATAAAATTAAAAAGAGACAATGATGAATATCATGAGTATTTTTCAGCACCTGCGCGTATTGATTGGCCTTGCTGTTATCGCCGTATTGTATTTTGCATTACATATCTTTGTGGCATCGGTTTCGGCCAATCATGTAGGAGTTGAATTTAATCGTATTGATGGCAAGGTTGAGCCAATTCCTTTATCGAGTGGCTGGCATTTAATTGGCCTTGGCACCAGCGTAATGGAGTTCCCCACCTTTACCCAGACCTATACGTGGACTAAATCGTCCACAGAAGGCTCGCCTACAGATGAATCCATGAATTTTCAAGTGGCATCCGGTATTGTAATCAATGCCGATATCAGCATTTCTTATAGTATTGATTCGGGTAAAGCCCCTGTTTTGTATCAGAAATATAAGCGGGGCTATGAAGAAATTACCAGCCAAATTATTCGCAACGCTATTCGTAATTCATTGAATAATTACGGGACTAAATACGATGCCGAAGGGCTGCTATCTGGCGGCAAAATTAAGCTGGCCGAAGAAGTGCGCACCAAGATTAATCATGAAATGAATCAATACGGGATTATGGTTGAGCAGTTTGGCTTTGTGAACGAGCTACGGCTGCCAGAAAATATTCAAACCGCCATCAATGCCAAGCTGCAAGCCACCCAAGAAGCTTTAAGATCAGAAGCAATGCTGCGCAAAAATCTTGCCGATGCCGCTAATGCGGTTGCCGTTGCAAAAGGCCAAGCCGATGCCAAAATCGCTGCCGCACAGGGCGATGCTAGAGCCTTAGAAACCGTAGGTGAGGCCATTAAAAAATACGGCGCAGAAGCCGCGCAGCTTAAAAACCAGACACTATGGATAGAAAAGTGGGATGGGCAGCTGCCTACTACCAGCTTAGGAACCAATACAACGGCGATGATCGGTGTGGGCAAATAAGCTCAAAGCGCACCTTTGAGCAGGGCCATCACCATATAGGGGGTGGTGTTGGCCTGAGCCAGCATCGCCGTGCCTGCTTGTTGCAAGATATTAGCGCGGGTGATGCTGCCTGTTTCAGCGGCAAAATCCGCATCTTGAATGCGGCTGCGCGATGCGCTTAGGTTTTCTAGCGTGTTTTGTAGATTAGATGCTGCGGCAACAAAACGGTTTTGATAAGCCCCCAAGGCACCACGGGCGATATTAACAATATCCAGAGCACTATCTAAGGATGCAATCGCATTTTGCGCACTGGAGGCCGTTAAAGTATTGAGTGAAGTGATCCCAACGATCGAAGCGATGGCGATAGCGGCGGTATTGCCTGCTGTCATTCCTGCACTTTCTGGTGCGGCTCCGGCGATGCTTAGGCCTTCGGTGCTTAAACTAGAAACACTGATGGTGCTGCGATTGGCCGCCGCACTGCCGCTGCTACTGGCGGCACCCGCTATATTGCGGGTCACAGAGCCAGCGTTGCTGGAGATGGACGTGCTGGATGCGCCAGCTGCATTATCATTGAGCACCACCGTGCCGCCGCCGTCCGCAACACTAAAGGCGCTAAGCGCTGCAGCCGTAAGCGGATTTGATTGGGCCATAGAGATTGCGCCGCTAAGCGCCGATGATACCGTTGCCGCGTTATTGCTTGCGCCAGCAATATTTAAATCTACGTGATTGGCATCGACCACCGCAGAAGCCAGCCCAGAATTACGCACGGTAAAGCTAATGCCATTCACCGCAAACTGCGCGCCAGCCCCCACATTATTCGCAATATTAAAGGTGTTTTGCGCCGCAACGGCTGCCGTTCCTTGAGTGCCCACCATGCCTGCGGATAGGCCACTTTGGCTGAGAAATGTGGCTTTGTTTGCCGCCGCAGCAGCGGCATTGGCCGCAATGCCACTTAAACCAATATTAATATTGCGGCCATCTGCCGCGCTCAGCGTCACAATGCCCGCACTAGCCGTTGCGCTGACGCCCGTTTGGGCCGCCGCCCCTTGGATGGCCGCTGCAAAGTTTGCGCCCTGGCTGCTGGCATCGGTGCTCGCGCTAACGCCGCCAATATCCACACCATTAATATTAAAGCCTGCAATCGCCGTAAATGAAGAAGGCGCGGAAGTGATGAGCTTATTGGTATTGGCGCTGGCGCTTACCCCCGATGTAGCCGTGCTGGCATTGATGGCTGCCGCTAGCGCAAAAGCACTATCCGCCGCCTGTCCCGCCGCCGCCCCCGCGGTTGAGGCATCAATCGCAAAATCATTAAGCTTTAAGTCGCCCGCATTGAGGGAGGCGGTTACTACTCCACCTGTTACCGTCGCCTTAAATGAAGAGCCGGTGCTGCCTAGATGCGACGTTTGCATATTGCTGATGGCGCTAATGCTAATCGTATCGCCTTGATTGGCCCCAATATTAAAAGTGCGGGCATTAAAACTGCCGTCGAGCAATTTAATGCCATTAAAATCCGTGGCGCTGGCAATGCGCTGGATTTCTGCACTGAGCTGCTGCACCTCATCATTAATCAGCTTTCGATCTGAGCTAGAGATTGGCCCGTTTGCAGCTTGAACAGATAACTCGCGCATACGCTGCAGGCTGTTTGATATCCCGCCCATTGCCCCTTCGGCGGTTTGCACCATAGAAATGCCATCATTGGCATTACGAATTGCTTGGCTGCTACCGTTAATTTGGGAAGTCATCCGGCTGCTAATGGCCAGCCCCGCAGCATCATCTTGCGCACGGTTGATCCGCAAGCCAGAGGAAATCCGGCTCAGAGAAATAGCCAAAGCACTCTGTGACGTACTCAAATTACGTTGAGTATTCATCGCCACCAAGTTGGTATTAAGATGAACTGCCATCTTCCTATCCTGATTTATCCGCCTCATGCCCCATAAAACAAAGCACGCGCCTCAGGCCCTTGTTGATCTAATTCGCGGTTTTAAAACCAGCATCAGCAAGCAGCGTATTTAAACTTTTCTGCTTACATTAACTAAAAAAATACGCCTAGCTGACCATTTTAAAGACGAAACTAAAGCCATCGTCATCCGCTATATCGGACAAAATGTGGAGGACTTAAGCGTATTTTGGTGGGGCCGTAGAATTAACAACCACAAGATGTTCACCACGAATCATGGGCCAATAATGTGCTGAAAGACCGTGATTTAAAGCGTGCCAATAAGCTGCTGCTTGAAATGGGCGTACCCACCTCCGCCAAAGAGGGCAAGGCCTTAGTCCAAGAAGTTAAGTGGCCGGGTAATCCCCCCATTTTTAAGCTCACTTAAAAGTAGAGGTCAGGGATGTAATGCCAGTTTTTGTTTCGGGGTGATGCCGCCCAATCCCATGTGCGGGCGCTCATTATTGTATGTCCAAAGCCATTGCGTTGCAGTTTCTTGCACTTCGGCAAGGCTTTCAATGTTATCGCAGGCCAGCCATTCATAACGCACGGTGCGATTATAACGCTCAATATATGCGTTTTGCTGTGGATTGCCAGGCTGAATATAAGCCAATTCAATCGATTGTTGCTCTGCCCAATTTTTTAGCAGATGGCTAATATATTCAGGGCCATTATCGGACCTGATTCGTTTGGGCTTGCCGCGCCATTCAATGATTTGATTCAGGCTGCGTATGACGCGCTCTGCTGGCAAAGAGAAATCGACTTCAATGCCCAATCCTTCCAGATTAAAAGATTAAAATTATCAATCACATTGAATAAGCGAATGCTGCGGCCATCGGCTAATTGATCGTGGATAAAATCCATCGACCACGTTTCATTTTTTGCCGCTGGCACTGCTAATGGCGCTGGCGTTTCGCGATATAAACGTTTTTTAGGCTTAATCCGCAGATTTAATTCTAAATCGCAATAAATCCGGTAGACGCGTTTATGATTCCAGCGCTTTTTCTTGACGTTGCGTAAATGTAAAAAACAAAGGCCAAAGCCCCACTTGCGATGCGTTTCAGTGAGCTGAATCAGCGATTCCGCAATTTTGGCATTTTCTGCATCCAGCTTACGAATAGAGCGATAGCAAGTCGTGCTAATTGCAAAGCTGGCGCAAGCCGCACGAATAGACAATGCCTTGGTTTCAACTGCCCAGCGAGCTATCTCACGACGCTGAGATGTTTCAGAGGATTTCTGACATGGCCTCCTTGATCACGTCCGCCTGCATTTGGGCTTCGATATACATCTTTTTAAGGCGCTTATTTTCGTTCTCCAGCTCTTTCATCCGCGTCATCATCGAGACATCCATGCCGCCAAATTTAGCGCGCCACTTATAGAAAGAGGCAGAGCTCATACCGTGCTCTCGGCAGAGATCAGGAACGGTCGAACCGGCTTCAGCTTGCTTTAAAATCGCCATAATCTGGCGTTATTAATTGCTCACGGCTTTCATGTAGAGCTCCTCAAAGACTGCGAGAAAATTCTACTTAAAAATGAGCTGGTTTTGTGGGGGGATTACCCGGCCATTAATGGCTTGCAGCGACTCCAGTAGTGCTACGGTTTGCCGTGATAGGTAAATAACTCGCTCACGGCTCATCTTCTCGCCACGGTCGGAAAACTTCACTTTTGCCACGGCCTCGCGCTCTTCTGGAATTGTCCAAATACCGGCAACTAGATCAAATTCTGCCCAGCGAGAGAAACGAAACTCTGACGACCTTGCCCCTGTGAGTAATGCAAAGCGGGTGGCGTATTTGGCTACATGTGAGCCGCTGTAATGGGCGATGCGCTGCACCAGCTCGGACAATCTGGGTAAGGGTAAGGCGGGGTAGTGTTTGGTTTTACGGGTAGCCACAGCGCCTTGCAGATCTAAAGCTGGGTTTGAGTCGATGCGGCCTGTTTGAACAGCGTAACGCATGATGGCGGTCATGTATTGGCGTAATCGTTTGGCAAGGTCTAATACATCGCGTGCTACGGCCAATTGCAGGGGGATAAGTAGATCACGGGTTTTGAGTGATTCAATCGGGCGCTTGCCGATGCTGGGGAATAAGTCAGTCGTGATGCGCTGCATAATTCGGCCTGCATGGTCTGTTGACCAATTGCTCGAGGCCATCTCTTTGGCGTGCCATTCCAGCGCCACAGTTTCAAAAGAATTAACAGCACTAAGTACGGCGGCTATATTTTGTTGCTGCTTATGCTCTTGAGGGGCAATGCCACGCGCAAGTAAGGCTTTGACCTCCTCTCGCATACTGCGGGCATCCGCCAAGCCCACGGCAGGGTAAGCACCAAATGAAAGTAGCCCCGCTTTCCCACTCGGCTTGGCGTATTTGCAGTGCCATATCTTGCTACCGTTTTTTTTGATCAGTAGATATAAGCCTCCACCGTCAAACTTTGAATAATCTTTTTCTGCGGGCTTGGCGTTATTGCACTCGGCACTAGTCAGGGGCTTGGTTTGGCGGGCCATTGGTATACGCTCCGGCAGGGGATAGGTATATCTTAGACCGTATACCTAAACGTATACCTAAAATGTTGGGCTGCTATGGCATTGCGTGGGACGTTAAGACAACAAAAAACCCGCTAAAGCTAGGCTTTATGCGGGTTCTAGGTACTGTATGAAACAGTGTGAAACGTGTACTTGGTGGCTATGGCGGGACTCGAACCTGCGACCCCAGCATTATGAGTGCTGTGCTCTAACCAACTGAGCTACATAGCCTTAAAGAGGGACGCATTATGGTTTCTTTTATTTTAGCTGTCAACACTCTTTATGAGAATTTGGCGACATTTTGTGGTTTTATTTTTTGCTCGCTTGCGGCGCGGTAGGGACTTTGGTGATGGCTCTGCTGATAGCTGCTTGAATTTGTTCAAAATTAAAAGGTTTTGCGATGAAGTCATCCATGCCCGCTTCAAGGCAGGCGCAGCGATCGTCGATGAGTGAATTGGCGGTGAGGGCGATAATCCAAGGCTGGCCATAGCATTCTGGTTGGGCGCGGATGGCTCGGCAGGCGCTTAGCCCGTCTAAGACGGGCATGGATAAATCCATCAGCACAACGGGGAAACGAATGATTTTTAGCATTTGCAGCGCCGCTTCGCCGTTGTCTACCACGGTGGCCCGTGCACCGGCTTGCTCTATACAGCGCTGAGCTACAAATTGATTGACTGCGTTGTCCTCTGCAATAAGCACATGCAAATCTGGGGGCAGTTGGGTGGGTGCGGCTTTACCTAGATGGGTAGGCGTGGTGCTATCGCTGCTTTGTAGGGGTAAATGGATTAAAAAAATGCTGCCTGATCCGTACTCGCTTGTTAGCTGGATATCGCCGCCCATCAGTTCGATGATGCGCGAAACAATGGCCAAGCCTAGGCCGGTGCCTCCATATTGGCGGGTGATCGTGCTATCGGCTTGTGAGAAGGGTTTAAATAAAGAATTAATCTGTTCTTCCCTAATGCCTATACCGCTATCGCTAATTTTAAGCGTGAGCGTTTGTTGTGATTGCTCAGCAAGGATGGAAACATAGCCATGCTCAGTAAATTTAATCGCGTTGCCTAACAGGTTTTGTAAAATTTGCCTTAGGCGTAGCGGGTCGCTTTTGATCCACTGCTCTACATTGCTGTTGATTTCTAATGTAAGCGAGAGTTGTTTTTTGCTGGCGATAGGCTGGTAGAGCTTTACGATATCGTGCAGTAATTCCGGCAGGTTAACAGGGGTGGATTCCAGCATCATTTGGCTGGCTTCTAGCTTGGAGTAATCCAGAATTTCGTTAATAAGGGTTAAAAGGGAATCGCCACAGCGGCTGAGTGTGGCCAGCATGCTGGCTTGGTCTGGGTTAAGTGGGCTGCGCTCTAGTAATTGGGCAATGCCCAAAATGCCATTCAGCGGGGTGCGAATTTCGTGGCCCATGATGGCCAAAAAGCTACTTTTTGCCCGTGTGGCGGCTTGGCTGGCATCAAGGGCGGCTTCTAGTTGCTGCGTTCTTTGCGCAACCCGTGCTTCTAGCTGATCAGCTAATTTTTGCAAAGCTTGGTTGGCAGTGTAGAGATCTAGGCTTTTGGCTTCTAGCAGCGCTTCGGCCTCTTTGCGGGCCAGTCTTTCTCTTTGGCTGCGTTTTTGTAGCCGCTGTAGTTCTTGCTCATCCATAGCGGTTTAATTTAAAGAGATCGAAATCGGCGTAATTTTCTGTGCTTAATGTAATGGGCTGGCCAAAATAGCGGATACAGCCGGTGAGTAGGCCTGCAGCAAAGTCGCCCATTTTTCGGGGTGAATTGTATTTAAGGATGAGTGAGTTTGGGCTTAAGCGCTCGGCAGTAAAGTGGGGTAACTCTGCATCGGGGTAAAGCTTGAGCACTTCAGCGTGAATGATATGTTCTATGCCCTGTAAAAAGTCTAAAGGGTCTTGTACATCGGTAAAAAACGAGGGATAGAGCGCTACAAACCGGCCAAAAAGATGTTCACCAAAGATATGTAAAAGCTTTGCAACGGGTAATTGGGATTTTGCACTGAGCGCGTTGACTAGACTGATGATTTCGCTGTGCTGATAAGTGCCCACCGCCGTGTAAACGCCGCCAGATGGCAAATCAGTTTCATCTAGCAACTGATCTGCCATTGCATCGCCCCAAGTTTGCTCAACAAGCTCTAGAAACTCAGTAAAAATAATACCTTTCATGAGAAGAGCTCCGTGGTTGCGTCTCCCCAATATAGAAGTAAACTTTACTTAAAGCTCGCCCGAGCGATCCCGTCCGCCTAGCCCTGGGGCAGTTTTGCCTTGTAGCTCTTTAGAAAAGGCGATGACTTTAAACAACTCGCCCATTTCGGCATTGCTGGTGAGCTTTTGCAGGGCGGTCGACATTCTTAGGTATTCCACACTGCCGATTTCCATTTGCGCGGCGCGGTCTAAAATCCCTGTGTCGATCAGGTAGCTGGCTTGTGAGGTATAGCCTTCAAGGCTTAGCCCTGCCTGATCGGCTGCGCGGTAAATTGCTGAGAAATCCACGTGGCAGGTGAGATCCGTCAGGCCAGGAAAAAAGAAAGGGTCGTGAATACTGTGGTGGCGGTAATGGCCTATCAGCGTGCCCATGCTGCGCTCTGGGTGGTAAAACTCGGCGGCGGGGAAGCCGTAATCGATCAGTAGAATCATGCCAAACTGAAGACTGGCCGCCAGTGAGGTAATAAACCCCTGTGCTTCTAGCTGGATTTCGGTGGTGTATTGCGGGATATGCGGAAAGGGCTCGCAAGCCACTTCTAAGCGTAAATTATCCATAGCACGATGTTCAAACGCCAGATCGCTGTCGTTTTCTACTACGCCACATTGCAGCCAGTTGTAGCCGTCAAAGCGCACTAGCTCGCAGGGCATGGCATCCAGCACTTCATTGCCAACCATCACGCCCACAAATTGCCTAGGTAATTCATCTAGCCATTTAGCCTTGTGGGCTAGATGCGGTACCAGTGTTTGCAGCGTTTTACGCTGGCGCTCGCGTAATTCGCCAGATAGCTCCAGAATAAAGTATTCGCTGGGCAGGGCGTCTAAGCGCTCTAGTTCTAGTAAGATTTGCGCGGCAAGTTGCCCCGTACCTGCGCCAATTTCTAACACATCGCCACCACATTCCTGTAAGACGTGTTGGATGGTGTTGGCAACGCAGGTACCAAACAGCGGCGAGATCTCTGGGGCGGTAATAAAATCACCTGCTCCACCAAATTTGGCCGCACCCCCGCTGTAATAGCCAAGGCCAGGCGTGTAGAGCGCCATTTGCATATAGTCAGCAAAAGAAATCCAGCCACCGTTGGCATGAATCGCTTGGCGGATATGTAAGATTAAAGCCTGGCTGGCTTGCAGCGCTTCTTCAGATGGCGTGGGGAGTTGCGGATTAGTCATCGGGGCTGGAAAATCGTAGGCATAAAAACAATATTGTATGGGGCGAGGACAGAATATGCAGCACAAAGTAGTTTTGATTACCGGTGGGGCGAAAAGAGTAGGCGCGGGTTTGGCGCGATATTTGCACGCCCGTGGCTGGCAAGTGCTGCTGCACTATCGTTCATCTGCACTTGCTGCTGAGCAGCTGGCTGCTGAGCTAAACGCCATTCGCCCCGCATCTGTTGCACTGGCGCAATTAGATTTACTAGATACCGCCAGATTGCCGGAGTTAGTAACGGCGGCCGTAGCCGCTTTTGGGCGTTTGGATGCGGTGGTGAACAATGCTTCGTCATTTTTCCCCACACCGATTGGCGAATTTAGCGAAATGGCTTGGCTGGATTTACTTGGCTCCAATTTAAAAGCCCCTTTGTTCCTTGCTCAAGCCGCTGCAGCTGAGCTTAGAAAAACCGGCGGTGCGATTGTCTCGATCACCGATATCCATGCCGATCGCCCTTATAAAAATCATACGATCTATACCATCGCCAAAGCGGGCCTTGTGGCGATGACCAAGTCGCTGGCTAGAGATCTAGCTCCTGAAGTGCGCGTGAACGCCGTTGCCCCAGGTGCCAATATCTGGCCCGAAGGTGAATCGGTGTTTGATGATGCCGAGCGTGAACGCATTATTGATACTATTCCTCTCGCCCGTAACGGCAGCCCCGATGATCTGGCGCAAGCCATCCACTTTTTGCTGGAAGCGCCTTATTTAACGGGGGTGATTTTACCGGTGGATGGGGGGCGGAGCGTGGTGTTGTAGGGCTTCTCTTTGCAGTGAAGATCTGCCCTTCGTCTTTGTGTTGCGTAAATAAAATCCCCGCAATATCTACGGTAATCCGCTCTAATCGGGTAAAATCCGCATTAATTCAAGAATCTACAGCAGGGCGCGATGCGCCCTGCTCTGCATTGGTGCCCTGTATGACTGATTCAACTCTTTCCGAAGCGGAAAAAAAACAGCAGTACAATTTTAATAAGCTCGCCAAACGCTTACGCCACAATGTGGGCGATGCAATCAATCATTTCAATATGATTGAGGAAGGCGATAAGGTGATGGTGTGCCTGTCTGGCGGTAAAGACAGCTATACCATGCTGGATATCTTACTTGGCTTGCAAAAATCTGCACCGATTAACTTCAGCATTGTTGCGGTTAATTTGGATCAGAAGCAGCCGGGCTTTCCAGAGGATGTTTTGCCGACTTATCTGGCAGGCATTGGTGTTGAATATCGGATTGTCGAAGAAGATACCTACAGTATTGTTACCCGGGTGATTGAAGAGGGCAAAACCACCTGTAGCCTGTGTTCACGTTTACGCCGTGGGATTTTGTACCGTGTGGCGGAGGAAATTGGCGCAACTAAGATTGCCCTGGGCCATCATCGTGACGATATTCTCAGCACACTGTTCCTAAATATGTTTTACGGTGGCAAGCTGAAAGGCATGCCGCCTAAGCTGGTGTCGGATAACGGTAAGCATGTGGTGATACGTCCGCTGGCTTATTGTAAAGAAAAAGATATTGTTCGCTACGCCGAAGCCCGTGAATTCCCTATTATCCCGTGTAATTTATGTGGCTCTCAGCCCAATTTACAGCGGCAGATTATTGCGGACATGCTGCGCGATTGGGATAAACGCTTCCCCGGCCGTTTAGAAACCATGTTTACTGCCGTATGCAATGTAGTGCCTTCGCATTTGGCTGATCCTAAACGCTACGACTTTGCCAATATCAAGGCCGATGGCCAGCCGCGTGACGATGGCGATAAGGCATTTGATAAGGAAGTCTTTAGCGATCCGGCTCGGATTTCTATTATGGACAGCCGAAAGCCGATCCACGTTGATGCTTGTGGAGAAGCCTAATGCT